>JADGQD010000126.1 GCA_017882065.1 Anaerolineales bacterium
CTTTCCTGCTGGTAGAGGCGGATGGCCGATTCGTTGGAAACCCGCACGCATAAGCGGATGGTCGGTTGGGTCAGCCGCTTCTCGCATTCTTGCAGCAGTGCCCGCCCGATGCCGCGCCGCTGGTATTCGGGCAGGACGCCGACCGTGGCAATCCAGGCCAGATGTTCGGAAGGGCGCGGATCCCCGGCGATAAAGCCGATCATCTGGCCGTCTTCGACAGCCTTTAAACGGACAACATCCGGCCAGGTCAGAACAGCAATCAGGTCGAGCAACGGCCAGGCGTCCTTGAGGAAACAGGCCTGTTCAATGCGGCGCAGTGGACCGAGGTCGCGGAGGGTGGCGCGGAGAATATCCATAGGGTTCTTTCCGTATGCTGTGCATAGGGTTCTTCCCGTATGCTGTGCATAGAGGCAGAAGATTCCTGTAGCATAGAAGCCTCCCGCAGGTGTGCGAGAGGCTTCTATTTTACTCTTTACTGATCACTTTTTGCTGTTACTTTTCCTTCCCTTGGACGAAATTCTCGAGCATGCTGGTGAATTCCATCGGGAAGATGAACTTGGTGGAGGCGCCCTGGCCGAGGTTCTTGAGGGTCTCGAAGTATTGCAGGGTCATCGTCTTCTGGTCAATGGTCTTGGCAGCAGCAAAGATCTTCTCCAGGGCCACCGAGAAACCTTCGGCTTTCAGCACCTGGGCCTGCTTCTGGCCCTCGGATTCCAAAATGGCAGACTGTTTCGAGCCTTCAGCCTTCAGGATGGCGGATTGCTTCTCGCCTTCGGCCACGTTGATGGCGGCCTCGCGCGTACCGGTCGATTCCGTCACCACGGCGCGGCGGATACGCTCGGCAGTCATCTGCCGGTTCATTGCATCCTGGACTTCGCGCGGCGGGATAATCTCGCGGATCTCAACGTTGGTGACTTTCACGCCCCAGCGCTCGGTCACCTCGTCCAGTTTCGAGCGCAGGGTCTGGTTGATGTGTTCACGCTGCGAGAGCACTTCGTCCAGCGGGATACCACCGATGACGGAGCGTAACGTGGTTGTGGCCATACCGGCTGCTGCCAGTTCGAAGTTGCCCACCCCGATCACGCTCAAGGTCGGGTCCATCACCTTGAAATACCACAGGAAGTCAATCGAGATGGGGGCATTATCCTTGGTGATGGATACCTGGTGCGGCACCTCGCGCACCTGCTCGCGCAGATCCGCTTTGACGGCCCGGTCAATCACCGGGATGAGCAGCACCAGGCCAGGTCCTTTTGTGCCGATGCAACGTCCCAGGCGGAAGACCACCAGGCGCTGGTATTCGTTGACGATGCGGATGGCGTTCATCAGGAAGATGACCAGCACCACGACGACAAAGGCGACGACACATAGTCCGGTTGTTACTGTAGTTGGCATATTTTTCTCCTTTTCGAATGAATGGATTACTTTTTTGAATGCTCGTCAAGTGTGACGATCAGGACGAATCCTTCGCGGCTGACGACACGCACGCGGCTGCCCGCCGGGATGGGTTTATCGCTGCGGGCGCTCCACAATTCCCCGGCCATCTGTACCGAGCCTTCTTCCTGGACCCGGGTCTTGGCCTCACCGATTTGGCCGATCAGACTTTGAAGGTCTTGCAGCGGACGGGCATGGTGCGCCGTGACCACTTTACGGATGGTCCACCAAAGAAAACCGGCAACGAGCAATGAGACCAGCGCAGCCAGGATCGGGTTAACCGCCGGAAGAAAACCCTCGGAAGGAAATAGATAAAGCGATCCGGCTATCACACCCAGAATGCTCAAGGCCAGCGCCCATTCGCGTTTGGGTTTTCGAATGGCATATACAAACGGGATGAGCGAAAGTATCAGGATGATTAATGCCCACAAGTTGAAACCGATTTGGTAGGTGGCGAACCCCGCCAGCGCCAGCAAAAAGAATGCCCCAACTTCGAGCAATCCCGTGCCGGGTGCGACGATTGCCAGCAGCGCCAAAACGAAACCGACAACCAGCAAAACATAGGCGATATTGGGATTATACAGAATTTCCATGGTCTCCCTTTCTGGAAAAGCCTCTTTCATTATACAGCTTTTCCACCAATTAATATACGCAAATCGCATCGGGAGTGGCGTAATTTGCGGGCAAAATTCGTTGACCTGCTGATCCAGTCGCTCCCATGCAAATCCCCTGGTTGACAAATTACAGGGTACTGCGTAAATATCTAATCCCAAATCATCGTTTTTCCTAACTTTTTGACCACTTAAGATTATGAATTTATACTTGACGCAGTAGAACATTTGTTTTATGATATTGGCAGGACAAAGGTGTTGGTATGCCATCTTCGCCGCGTTTAATTTGCCCGGTTTATGAAGCGCAACGGAATGTATGCTGGAGGGAATTGATTGTTCCTCAATTGATCCTCAGTATCAATTATTTATCCCCGCAGGGAGCGCCGTCCCGGTGGCCTTCCGACCCACGGTCCCGGCCGAAGGTTCCGGCGGAACGTCCCGGTGTTCTTCCGGCGGAACGTCCCGGCCGAAGGTTCCGGCGGAACGTCCCGGTGTTCTTCCGGCGGAACGTCCCGGTGTTCTTCCGGGAGAGAGAGAGAGTATTCGTTTGTTTTGCAAAAATCCATTCCAACCCGCAGCATCTTCGCTACAGGCTGACTTAACAATGAAGAACCCCTCGAGGAGAATGGAGCACGCCGGGAGTATTCGTTTGTTCCTCTTTTTTTCTCAAAAACAAACGAATACCGAGGCGGCTTTCGCGCAGCACATCGTCCCCGCAAGGGGATTCGTTCCTCAGGAACGAATGTTTTACGGGAGGGGAGGTTTAGGGTAGAATACCTCATCGGTATGAAATCGACCGGATGACTGGTCGAAATACCCGGCGTCAATCCGCCGGAGTTCAGAATTCGGAGTCTCTGTGAACTTCAAAAAAATCTGTGTCCTCGGGCTTGGTTACATTGGCCTGCCCACCGCCTCTACTTTCGCCACGCACGGCCTTCAGGTTGTTGGCGTGGATGTGAATCCGCGCGTTCTTGCCACATTACGCCGGGGTGAAGTCCACATCCACGAGCCAGGGTTGCGTGAGGCTCTCGAGGCCGCTCTGAAAACCGGCAACCTGACCGTCAACGAGACGCCGGTCGAGGCGGATGCTTTCATTATCGCTGTCCCGACGCCTTTTTACGAGGATAAATTTGGCGAGTATAACGGCCAAAAATACAAGCTGGCCGACATGCGTGCCGTCACCTCGGCTGCCGAGGCGATAGTCCCGGTGCTGCGCAAGGGCAACCTGGTGGTGCTCGAATCCACCTCGCCGCCGCGCACCACCATTGGCCTGCTGATCCCCATTCTGGAAAAATCCGGCCTGAAAGCGGGTGTGGACTTCCACCTGGTCTATTCGCCGGAACGCGTCCTGCCGGGTCAGATTTTGCGCGAACTTATCGAGAATGCGCGTGTTATCGGCGGGGTCACGCCCGAGTCCGCCGCGGCGGGCCGGGACCTGTATGTCATTTTCGTGAAGGGACAAATTGTCGTCACCGATGCCACCACTGCCGAGATGGTCAAGCTGATGGAGAATACGTATCGCGACATCAACATTGCCATTGCCAATGAATTTGCCCGCCTGGCTGAACGGTTTGGCGTGGACGCGTGGGAGGCAATCAAGATCGCCAGCCTGCACCCACGCGTGAAGATTCTTAACCCGGGCCCCGGCGTGGGCGGTCACTGCATCAGCGTGGATCCCTGGTTCTTCGTCGAGAGCGCGCCCGATTTGAGCACGCTGATTTATGCCGCCCGGCGCGTCAACGATTCTCAGCCCCATTTTGTACTTGAACTGGTCAGAAAAGCGATTGGCGATTTCCACGGCAAGAAGATTGCTGCCCTCGGCCTGGCCTTCAAACCCGACGTGGATGACCTGCGCGAAAGCCCCGCCGTGGAAGTGATCCATCTGCTCCAGAGCGAAGGCGCAACCGTCAAAGCCTTCGAGCCTTTCAAAAAGGATGCCGACTTGCCCGGCGTAACTGCCGTCCCGACCCTCGAGGCCGCCTTGAAAGATGCAGATGCAGTTATTTTGCTGGTCAATCATACCGAGATGCGTGCCCTGACCCCCGAAAAACTGGCGGCAATGACCCCTGCCCGAATTCTCGTTGATACCGTCAATGGTTGGGCAGGGAAGGATTGGCAGGCGGCGGGGTTCAAAATTTTCCGTTTAGGCGTTAGTAAATGATTTGCAGGGGCGCAATTGCTGCGTCCCTGAGGAAAATATCATGTCTCTCCGTGTTCTCTCTGTCTTTGGCACCCGCCCCGAAGCCGTGAAAATGGCCCCGGTTGTGCAAGAACTCAAACGCACACCGGGCGTAGAGTCGTTTGTGTGCGTTACAGCCCAGCATCGGGAGATGCTTGACCAGGTTCTGACCCTGTTCGACATCCAGCCGGACGTGGATCTCGATCTGATGCGGGCCGACCAATCCCTGGCGGAACTGAGCGCCCGCATCTTCCGGGACCTCGACCCGGTACTGGCGGACCTGAAACCGGATTGGGTACTGGTACAGGGCGATACCACCACGGTTGCAATCACCTCCCTGCTGGCGTATTACCGCCGCGTCCGGGTGGGACACGTTGAAGCGGGACTCCGCACACACGACAAGTGGCAGCCTTTCCCCGAAGAGATAAACCGACGCGTGGCGGGTGTTGTCGCGGACCTGCATTTTGCTCCCACCGAATGGGCGCGGAAAAATCTCCTGCGCGAGGGTGTGCCCGATTCGACCATCGCATTAACCGGCAACCCGGTGATTGATGCATTGCAGGTTGTGGCGAAACAACCGCAGCCGGAGTCAGTTGCTCAATTACTGACAAAATTGGAAATTCATGCGTGTCGTTGCGAGGAGCCGCGCAGCGGCGACGAAGCAATCTCCGCGCGCGCGGGGATTGCTCACCTGCACCGTGCCTGCGGTGCGCCGCAGGTGCAGGTGTCGCTCCCTCCGGTCGCTCGCACTGACACAAGGAAGAGGTTAATTTTGGTGACCGCCCACCGGCGCGAGAATTTTGGCCAACCGCTGGAGAATATCTGTGCGGCGTTGAAAGAATTGGCTGAACGTGGAGATGTGGAAATTGTTTACCCGGTGCATCTCAACCCGAATGTGCAGGGACCGGTGAAGCGTTTGCTCGGGAATGTGCAGCACGTCACGCTCCTGTCGCCGTTGGATTACCTGCCGATGGTGCATCTGATTAAGCAATCTACCCTTGTGCTGACCGATTCGGGCGGCATCCAGGAAGAGGCTCCAACCTTCGGCGTTCCTGTTTTGGTTTTGCGCGAAGTGACCGAGCGCCCGGAAGGGGTGAAAGCAGGGGTGCTAAAGCTGGTCGGAACGGATAGCAGCCTCATCGTCCGTGCAGCGAACCGGTTGTTGGATAATGCAGGGGCTTACGCAAAAATGGCGAAAGCGGTGAATCCATTCGGGGATGGGCAGGCAGCCGGTCGCATTGTGAAATCTGTATTGAATTTCCAAATCTAGCGATAGAATCAATTCAGCATCTTACTGCTCCTTGTATAAATTTCTGAACTGAAGCAGCCAAAAAGCAGGGGAAAAACGACAATTTGGGTTCAAATATTTACGCAGTACCCTGTAATAAGGCGGAGGCGGGTGTGTCGTGCGTGCCTGCGTCTGCTCGATATTAGCGCGCGTATCCGGTATAATCATCTCAATTCATCCCAAAAGAGTTGTTTCAGGAGGTCCATATGAATATTGCAAGCGTGCTTCAAGGATTGGCCACTTTCTCGTGGCTGCTGGTGGTTGGTATCATTGTCCTGGCTGTGGTACGCGCCAGCCGGGCGAAACCGTTGAAGGGAGCCACCTGGCTGGTGATCGCGATAGTGGTTTTTTCGCTGGTGTTGACCACCGTCAGCGCCGGGCTGGTATTCCTGCAAGCTGACCAATACGGCATTGTGATTTCTGCGCTCCAGCCGACAGGCTATCGCACTCAACCGTTAGGGCCAGGCTTACACTGGGTCGTTCCGTTTCTCGAGAACGTGCAGTCTTACTCCATTGCGAAGCAGACATATACAATGGCGACCTCGACAGGCGAGGGGCAGGTGACGGGCGATGACTCCATCCAGGCCCGGACGAAAGACGGCCAGCAGGTATTCCT
>JADGQD010000127.1 GCA_017882065.1 Anaerolineales bacterium
TTCGCTCGATTCTGTTTCCAACTTCAAAGCATTAGCTCCAACCAGATGATGACCGAAGATCAGAATAAGAGCACCAGAAATTTCTGCCTAACACCGGCTCCAGCGGACAGCGGCTCCGCCGCTCCGCGCAGGCGCGATTTGCCAGAAATGGTGCATAATTGAGTAAGAGTCTCGCCAGTCCCGCCGCTGCCGCTGAGCCATTCCGTTAGGCGGCTAAATAAGGTTATTCCATTGTGAGCATAAATGAAGCCTATCTATGTTATTTACACTTTTAGGATTGTAATATGAAAATCTTAGTCCTATGCAATGATTATTGGCACCCTGCCTGGGTTCCCAGAGAGGGTTTGATGGGGTTGGAAATAAGCAAGTTTTCGTTTGATTGGATCGAAAATGCCCACGAATGGTCACCAGAACGCATGGCAGCCTACCCGGTGGTGATCCTGACCAAGTCCAACAACGTATCAGCTACCGATCAAACCGGCTGGATGACTGAGGCTGGACAGGCTGCCTTTGCCGATTATGTACGCAAAGGAAAGGGGCTGGTTGCCATCCACTCTGGTACCGCAGGGTATGAGCAGATGCCTGTGCTGCGTGGCTTGTTGGGGGGCGTGTTCACCCACCATCCTGACCAGTGCCAAGTTACCGTGCATCCAAGAGCGGGACATCCACTTTCATCTGGATGCGATCCGTTCACGCTGAAAGATGAACATTATTTCATGGCACTAGAGGATTCGCGGGCTGATGTGTTTTTAACCACTAAGTCGGAGTACGGTGAACAGCCTGGCGCCTGGATACGGACAGACGGCGCTGGCCGCGTGGCGGTATTGACGCCCGGTCATAATGTGGAGGTCTGGCTGCATCCATCGTTCCAGACCTTGTTGCGAAATACCTTGCGTTGGTGTGGCAAGATATCCTAATTCAAACAGGAACATGCTCATGTATCGTACCGTTTTCATCACTGGTGGAGATCGCGGGTTGGGTTTTGCGCTTTGCGCCGGACTGCTCGAACAAGGCTGGGAGGTATTCGCCGGCCAATACTTGCCCGAATGGCCGGATCTTACTACTTTGGCGGGCCAATATCCTCATGCGCTTCACATTATCCCGCTGGATGTCAGCTCGGTGGAGTCTGCACGGTCTGCCGCACAGGCCGTGACAGCGTTCACCGACCACATAGATGTGTTGATCAATAACGCGGGGGTAATTTCTCCGACGATAAGCCGTTCGATCCGTGAACCCCAAGATTATGCTGAGATGCACCGCCTATACGATGTCAACGCCCTGGGGCCGCTGCGGGTAGTGGAAGCTTTTCTGCCGTTGACTGACAGAAGCAGTAAAAAGCGCTTGTGCTTTGTCTCTTCAGAGGCAGGCAGCATTGCCCGGGCGGAGCACACTTGTTGGTATAGTTATTGCATGTCCAAGAGTGCCTTGAATATGGGCATTAAGATTCTCTTCAACCACTTGCATCCTGAGGAATATACCTTTCGGGTATACCACCCTGGCTGGATCCGCTCTTACATGTCGGGCAAGAAAAGTCTGGAAGCAACCCTAGAACCGGAAGAGGCCGCCGCGAAGGCCATCCCCATCTTTCTCAGCCAACGACAGGATGAAGATCGACTGAGGCTGGAAGATTACGAGGGGAATGAGTGGCCCTGGTAAAGTCTCTGTATATATCAGGTCTTTACAATATTTGCGACCGGCCATCTGAAATACCCCACTGCCACCGGCTGCCCGTCCCCCAGGTCTACCGCCACCAGCACTGGTCGCTTCTCCCCCCAACCCTGCACATAGGCCCCATCCACCCCCAGCACTCACACCGGTTTCCATTCGTTCCGCCGCCGCGACTTCCTGCTTTTCCCCCTGCGCATCCCACCAGGCTATCATCGGACAAACCGAGACGTGGATTCCGCTCAAGAGCAAGCTCACGTCACGGTAGCTCAAGCCCAATCGCCAGCCAAGCACGGCATACGACCGCAGCCGCTCTGTCTGGTCCGCCCGACTCGTCCCCGCAGGATAATGCCGAAAGGTCCTCCTGCACCGGCAGCAGCGATAGTGATATACCCACACGCTTCGGGCTTGCATGTCTTTCACCGGTTTCTTTACCCGCTCCCAGTGCTGAAAGGTCTCCCCATGACAGTAGGGGCATTCTTTCGGCTGTTCCTCGGATTCCCTGTTGACGTTTGGCAGTTTCAGGACAAGAATCTCCATGACGAGCTCCTTGCAGATGTGATCCAGACAATCACTATCTTACAAGAAGCTCGTCATTCTTTCAAAACCCACCGCTTATGTTACAGATTCGTTTTGCGTAAATCCAAATAATACGATGTGCGCCTTGCCAATCGTGTTTCTTTTTTTCTGCAGGTTCAGCATACTCAGTGGTGGTAGATTTTTTAGTTCTCTCAGTGATTCAGTATCTCATTGATTCCCTGCCTTAAACACGCGAAAAGAATGTGGCTTGAGCGTTACCGCGTAGCCCTTTTTCGCCGTTTTCTGGTCGCGCCAGTCGCGCAGGTCTTTACCAGCGAGCATTTCACCCGAAAGCACATCCTGGACACAAGGGAAGAAGTCGTCCACCACCAGGCGGATGTCAGTACTATGGTCTAAGAAGGATTCGACGATGAAGGTGTCGTTGTCATACAGGAACAACGCCACTTGGCTAGGAGCTTCCAGGCGCACGAATAGGCCGCACATTACCACTTCGCGGATGCGGTTGAGCACCTCAGGTGGCAGAGCGTACAGGTCATCGAAATTGTCTGGGATGGTCAGCACATACAGCTTACTGTAACCGTAAGCAGCGGAATGAAGCAGAGGCGTTCCCGTAGTGCCACCCAGGCAAGTTATTTCTTCCCACGAATCGTTGGTCAGGTAATGGAGGATAGGAACCAGGATGGGCCGGCTGGCGGAGTAGACGCGATTCCAGCCGATTAGGAATTCGTGGCCGGTCTGCTTACGGTCGGTGCATTCCATCTCGACGATATCGCCCAGGCCCTTATCCTGCAGGGCGCGCAGCAGGCCGCTGGTGATCACCACCGCCTTGCCTGCCATGAGCTGCCCCTTGAT
Source organism: Anaerolineales bacterium (assembly GCA_017882065.1). Taxonomy (GTDB): domain Bacteria; phylum Chloroflexota; class Anaerolineae; order Anaerolineales; family Villigracilaceae; genus UBA877. The sequence continues at coordinate 3,058 of JADGQD010000127.1, forward strand.
CTTTGTCAAGATGTCTGGATCGAATTTAGCGCATTCGGTCAGGAGCATGACCGGCGCTTCGGTAGGAAATTCAGGCAGCAGTTCGATGGGGATGCCAAGCATACCCAGGAAATTGTGCAGAAAATCCTCGCCAGTGGAATGATAGGGCTTGTAGGCTTTCACGCCCAGGGGGTTGCCCAGCCTGCCAATGAAGCGATCGGCGATCTCGAAGGCTGCGCCAGCTGCCAGGGCGATCGTCGCCTGGGAAGACAGGCTGCCATCTTGTTGACGTACTGGCGCGGTGACGGCATCAAAGCTGAAGCTGGTGCCCTGCCCTTGCCAGGCTCCACGCTGTGATTCTTGAATGCGCATCTGGTCGATGGAATGGTAGTCGAACAGGGTCACTTCCGGCGCTTTGGCGAACAGGGTCAGCCAGAGCTGTTCTGCGTACCGGTCGAGGGTGGGGCTATTAAAGGGATCCACCCAGCCGCCGCGGTTTCCTCCAGGCTTGATGTTCTCAAAGTAGCGATAGACCAGATAGCTTTCGTAGGGCTGCAAGTGTTGGGGGTTTAGTGTCGCGTCGCGCGTTTCGGTACCCGTATAGATGCCATCGTACAGCGGGGGCTGGTCCTTCAGGTTGAAGCCGAGACCCTGGAAATGCTCGTACCAGTTGGGGTATTTGATGACCACCTTGACCTTGGGGTTGGTAGCGCGCGCCGGGGCGAGCACCAGCTCGCGAGAAGCCTGCGTCATTTGCTCCAAGCGGAACTCTGTCCAGCTTTTATCACCCTTGGCAGCGATGCACAGCGGGCATTTGCAGTTGGTAAAGAAGAAATCGTCGAAAATCACTTCATCGAACAGGCGGGCGGTGAGGATGACGATGTCTTTGAGCTTCTGGCGATATTCGGGGTTACTATAGCAGTAGGTGTTGAAGTGCCAAGCATTAGCAATTGTGACGGTGATGCCACCTGCGACCTGCGTGCCGCGGCTTACCAGGTAGTCACGCACCGCGACCAGGGTGGCTTCGGCAGGAATCACCAGACCGCGATGGGTTTCCACATAGACCTTGTTGATTTTAACTGAATGGCACAAGGTTTCAAAGTGTTCTTTGAAAGGAGTGATATCGCTGCCTAAAGCGGCAACATCACTGGCACGCAGGTACATGGCAACTTGGAAGTTCTGATAAGTATTGTTCATAGGTCCTCCATTAATCCCATTCTCCTTGCATAAAGCCCGGACGGATCGTACGAAAGTCCTCGTTCAACCCGTCCAGGATGGTCACATCTTTCTGGGTCAGTGAGAAATCGAACACACTGGCATTCTCGATAATGCGGGCGCGGTTCACTGACTTGGGGATCACCACGTAGCCTTTCTGCAGCGTCCAGCGGATCAACACCTGGGCGGCGGTTTTACCGTGCTGCTTTGCCACGGCGACCACGGTAGGATCACCCAATTTCGCGCCGCGCGCCAGCGGGCTGTAGCTCTCTACCTGGATGCCTTTCTGGCAACAGAAATCCACCAGCGCGGTGCGGGTGAGGAAGGGGCTGAGTTCGAACTGGTTGACTGCCGGAACCAGTGGAGAATCGGCCAGCACTTCCTTCAGGTGGCGGATGGTGTAGTTACTCATCCCGATGGTGCGGCAGCGCCCCTGTTCGTAAAGGTGGCACAAAGCACGCCAGGCATCGGCGCGGTAAGGGGGCACCGGCCAGTGGATCAGGTACAGGTCGATATAATCCATACCCAGCCGCGCCAGGCTTTGATCGAAAGCGCGCAAGGCAGCGTCGTATTGCTGTTCGCGATTCCATAATTTGGTGGTGACGAAGATCTCTACTCTCGGAATTCCGCTGGCGCGAATCGCCGCACCGACATCCTGCTCGTTGCGATAGATGGCTGCCGTGTCAATATGGCGGTAGCCGGCTTCCAACGCCCAGAGCACGGCATCCCGGGTGGTTTTGCCCTGTTCTGATTCAAACGTACCCAGGCCAAAGACAGGCATTTCGACATTGTTGTTCAGCCTGACCGTGCTGGTCAGAGATAAAGGATTGGTCATAAATATTCCAAGTCAAATGGTGAACCTTCCAACAGGTTGCGAGAAAGAGTGGCACCCAGCGTGAACCTGCGGGAGGGTATGTACCAATGAGGTTAACCTGCTGGGATCAACGCTTTGCGGATCGGTTCCACCCAGTGGTCATGGTCGATATCGAAGACAATGAAATCCGAATCAAACTGCCAGTATGACCAGCTCCAGCCCAGGCGTTCGGCTTCTCGAGCAACGAAACTGGTGTAGCGCACCCGTGATTCCATATCCCCTTTATCATAAGCGCCGAACTCTCCAAGCAGAATGGGACGCTGGTGCTCCGCAGCCCAGGCTTGTGCACCGGCAAAATCGCGCTGGATGACCTGCTTTTCGGCCTCTGTCCCCAGCCAGGACACGCCGGTCCTATCCTTGTTTTCTGCCGACCAGGCAGCCCCTTGGTGAGTGAACGCCATGGGGTTGTAGTAATGCACGGTGACGATGATGTGGCGATCATGGGCGGGCAGATTGAGCTGATGCAGGTAGTCGATGCCGTTCCAATACGCCGGGCCGATGATCAAGGTACGCGTGGGATGGCCGGAGCGGATCAGCGCCAGCGGTTCTTGGAGGTAATCGTTCCAGACTTCGGGCGTCAACCGGGTGTTGGGTTCGTTGAGGATTTCGAACAACACTTCTTCAGGGGCGTCCTGGCAGTGCTCCGCCAACCGCCTCCAGGCAGCCAGGTATTTGGGCTTGAGACCGAATGGATCCGCTGCCAGGGCAGTAAATTCGTGCAGGTCGAGGATAGCCAGTAGACCATTCGCCTGGCACTGCTCAAGAGCCCAATCCAACGTCTTCAGCCAGGCAGGTTGGATGGCGAATTCTGGGGCGCTGCCCATGAAACGGAAGGGGTGAAGGTTGATGCGCACATGATTGAAGCCTGCCGCGCGGATCAATTGGAAGTGTTTCGCCTGCATGCGCCCGGCGGAACGTGATTTCCAGATCGGATCGTAGCCGATGATGTTGACGCCGCGTCCAAGCCTTTGATTAAGGA
>JADGQD010000128.1 GCA_017882065.1 Anaerolineales bacterium
AACATGGTGCACGTGCCGGACCTGGTCCTTGTGGTGGATGTGAGCCGCGAGTATGCGGCTGTCCACGAAGCCAATCTGCTGAATATCCCCGTGATTGCCTTGGTGGATACGAACTGCGACCCCACCGATGTGGACTATGTTATTCCGTCCAATGACGACGCGATCCGCGCCATCAAACTACTGGTGGCTAAGATGGCCGATGCAGTTGAAGAAGGCAAGGCGCTGCGTAAAGACGAGGAACTCGAAGCGGAAGCTGCTGAGTCCAGGTTTGCTGAAGCCTCGACAGACTCGGTCAAAAGACCCGCTCATGCAATAGATACGGAAGAAGAACTCAAGGACGATGAATTGCTGGGTGAATCCACTCTGGCCAAGCTTGCCCCCGTTCCCGCGATAGAAGAAGTCACGGTGGAAGAAGTTGTGATAGAAGAAACTGCGACGGAAGAAGCCGTGATAGACGAGGATGCTGGAAAAGAAAAGAAAGAATAATAATTCGAGGTATACTGGCATGGAAATTACAACTGAAATGATCAAAGAACTGCGCGCAGCCACTAAAGCCGGTGTGCTTGACTGCCGCAAAGCCTTGGAATCTTCTAATGGCGATTATCAGAAGGCAGTGGACTTCCTGCGAGAAAAAGGCATGGCTACCGCTGCCAAGCGAGCTGACCGCCAGGCTTCGAACGGTATAGTGGAACTTTATTCGCATGGCAATGGCCGTGTGGGTGTGATGGTGGAAGTAAACTGCGAGACCGACTTTGTGGCTCGCGCGGAACAATTCCGCAAGTTTGCTCATGAGGTGGCTCTGCAGGTAGCTGCGGCTGCACCGATTTACATAAAAGAGGAAGATATTCCTGCGGTTGTGCTCGAACATGAAGTCGGGATTGCCAAAGCGCGCGCTATTGAAGAAGGCAAACCCGAAGCCATCCTGGAGAAGATAGCCCAGGGCCGGGTTGAGAAGTTCAAGGATGAGGTGGTGTTGATGCGCCAGGCTTATATCCGCGACGATAAGGTTACTGTAGGGAAGCTCATGCTCGAGCAGATCGCCGCGCTCGGAGAAAATATCGTCATCCGGCGCTTCAATCGCTGGGAATTGGGTGAGGTGAGTGAGTAATTAAAAAGGCCAACCATTCGGTTGGCCTTTTTCTTTCTAGATTATGAGAGGAGAAATAATGGCAGATCTCAAGTTCAAACGGATTTTACTCAAGCTAAGCGGCGAATCACTCGCAGGTCCGAACGGCTTCGGGATTGACCCGGAGCAGGCCGAGGCGATTGCCGAGCGCGTCAAAGCCGTTCGCACGATGGATGTGGAAGTGGCAATCGTTATCGGAGCGGGCAACCTGTGGCGCGGCAAACAGGGCCTCGACCGCGGCATGGACCGTGCCACTGCCGATTACATGGGGATGTTGGCAACGGTGATGAATGCAATGGCTTTGATGGATGCCCTGGAACGGACGGGCGTCTACACCCGAGTCCAATCGGCGATTGAAATGAGGGCCGTGGCCGAACCCTACATCCGGAGGCGTGCCATCCGCCACCTGGAAAAGGGACGCGTCGTCATCTTCGGCGCAGGGACCGGTAACCCGTTCTTCTCCACTGATACGGCAGCGGCCTTACGGGCGGTCGAGATTGACGCGGGCGTGCTGATTAAAGCGACCAAAGTGGATGGAGTTTACGATGCCGACCCACAAAAGAATCCCGGCGCCAGGAAATTCGATACTCTCAGCTATATTGACGTGCTCAACCGCCGCCTGGAAGTGATGGACAGCACTGCCATCTCTCTGTGCATGGACAACAACCTGCCCATCCTGGTTGTCAACCTGTGGGATCCATCCGCCCTCGAACGCGCCTTGCGCGGTGAAAAAGTAGGCACGCTGGTTACCACCTAGAGCATCGGTTTTGAGAGTCTTCAGATACATTTTGACGGGGTCGTCCGGCGATACTTCCCGGCGGCCCTGTTTTCTATCTCCCTATCTCGGGGATTCCCAAAGCCCCCGTTTATATTGGCGTTTTTTACGGTTTTAAGGTATCCTATGGGTGACAAATTTGTTCATCCCAGGAGGCCGACGTGATAAAAGACATCCTCAAAGCAGCTGAAATGCGTATGCACGCCGCAATCCAGAATCTGGATGATGACCTGGCTGGTATTCGCACCGGCCGCGCCACCCCGGCATTGGTGGAAAAACTGCCCATAGAATACTATGGCACGCCAACGCCGCTGATGCAACTGGCGTCCATATCGGTGCCTGAGCCGCGCGGCCTCCTCATCAAGCCCTTTGACCCGTCCTCGTTGAAGGGTATCGAACGGGCGATCCTTGCTTCGGACCTGGGCCTTACTCCCAACAATGATGGAAAACAAATCCGTTTGAACCTGCCCGCTCTCACTGAAGAGCGGCGTCGCGAACTGGTCAAGGTTGTCCATGGCCGGCTGGAAGAATGTCGCATCGCGGTCCGTAACGTGCGGCGTGATCTCCACAACGATATGCGCGATTTTGAAAAGGAGAAACTTATCTCCGAAGATGACCTGAAGCGCGGCGAAGATGAACTCCAGAAGATCACGGATCGTAATATCGAAGAGATCAATAAGCATGGCCTGCATAAAGAACAGGAGATCATGGAGGTGTAGTGACGGTCTAAATCGTCGCTACCACGTTTATGACAAAGAAAACCAAGGCCTCCAGGTCACGAATCCCCACTCACGTTGCAATTATCATGGATGGAAATGGGCGCTGGGCGATTTCGCGCGGTCTGCCCCGTCTGGCAGGTCACCGTGCTGGCACTGAGAATTTGCGCCGTATCATTACCGCCTGCACCGAGATCGGCGTTAAATATCTCACTATCTACGCTTTTTCCACTGAGAACTGGGGCCGCCCGCGCGAGGAAGTTGACGGCCTCATGCACATCCTCGAGGATGTGATTGATAAGGAACTGGCCGAACTGAACAAGGAGGGGGTGCAGTTACGTCACATCGGACGTCTGGAACGGCTGGATCCGAAACTCCAGGAAAAGGTTTTGGAAGCCATCGAGCTGACCAAAAACAACAACCGCCTGGTTTTGAATGTCGCCTTTAACTATGGCGGGCGCGACGAAATTGTCTGCGCCATCCAGCGCATTATAAAAGATGGCGTCAAACCCGAAGAGGTGAACTCCGAGATGGTCAGCCGTTACATGTTTACTGCGGGCGTCCCGGACCCGGACCTGATCATCCGCACTTCGGGCGAATTGCGTGTCTCGAATTTTTTGATCTGGCAGGGGGCTTATTCTGAGTTGTATGTCACATCGGTTTACTGGCCCGATTTTGATAGAGAAGAGCTCCAAAAAGCATTGGACACATTTGCCAAGCGTGATCGCCGCTACGGCGGTTTATCCCAGACCGTAGAGGATAAATCTTTTCATGTTGATTAAACGCACTCTGGCTGCTCTTGCCCTGGCGGCAATCGGAATCCCGGCCATGATTATGGGGGGGCTTTTTTATTTTGTATTGATTACACTCCTGCTGGGAATTGCCACTTGGGAATATGGAAAGATCTTCCATACTGCTGGCTACAACGCCTCCACACCGCTTCTGGTGGGAGGCGCTGTGTTGCTTGTCACCCTGAGGGGTTATTCTCCGGACCTGGCACCTGCTGCTCTTACCCTGCTCATCCTCGCAGCTATGACCTGGCATCTGCTTGATTACGAAAAGGGGCGCGACCTGGCTGCCACCGACTTCGCCATCACTGTTGCCGGGATCGTTTACCTGGGTTGGATTGGGGCCTACCTCATTGACATCCGCAATTTGCCAGATGGACTCTGGTGGCTGGCGCTCGTTTTGCCGGCCGCCTGGTTTGCGGATACGGCGGCTTATTTTGTCGGCAGTCGTTATGGCAAACACCAGCTCAGCCTGCGGCTTAGCCCGAAAAAAACCTGGGAAGGCTATTGGGGCGGCGTCATCTTGGCGACGATTGGCACGGCAGGACTGGCCATTTTATGGCATAGCCTCGGAGGTCCAGCAGTGACTTGGTGGCAGGGGGCTGCGTTGGGGGCGGTGCTTTCCATCCTGACCACCCTGGGCGACCTGGGCGAGTCAATGTTCAAACGACAGGCGGGAGTCAAAGATTCGAGTAACATCATCCCCGGGCACGGCGGTGTTCTGGACCGCATCGATTCCTGGCTGTGGACGGGCGCATTGGGGTATTTTCTCATCGTTTGGTTCTTACTTTGAAAATAGTTTCCAGGAGGCCGGATATGATTACTGAACCGACACGCAATATGGCCCTCGAACTGGTGCGCGTGACCGAGGCGGCGGCGCTGTCTGCTGGTCGCTACATGGGGCGCGGAGATAAAAATGCAGCCGATCATGCTGCCGTGGAAGCCATGCGGATCATATTAAATACCATCCACATGAACGCAGTTATCGTTATCGGCGAAGGGGAGAAAGACCATGCCCCGATGTTGTTCAACGGTGAACATGTTGGCAACGGCGAAGGGGCGGAGATGGATATCGCCGTGGATCCAATCGACGGCACACGGATGCTGGCAAATGGATCCTGGAGCGCCCTCTCAACCGTAGCCCTGGCACCGCGCGGGACGATGTTCGACCCCGGCCCGTTCCTTTATATGGATAAGATTGCCGTTGGGCAGCAAGCCAAAGGCAAAGTGGATATTAATGCCCCGGTGAAGCACAACCTTGCTGCGATTGCAAAAGCAGGCAGCAAATCTGTGGAAGATGTGACGGTGGTCATTCTTGACCGCCCGCGCCATGAGCTTTTGGTTGCCGAAGTGCGCCACGCCGGGGCGCGCATCCGCCTGATCCCGGATGGGGATGTGGCCGGTGCGTTAATGACCGCCTGGCCTGATTCCGGAATCGATGCCCTGTTCGGCGTTGGCGGCACGCCGGAGGGAGTGCTCTCCGCCTGTGCTCTGCGTGCGATGGGAGGCGAGATCCAGGGTAAACTCTATGCCCGTAATGATAAGGAACTTCGCCGCGGACGCGAGATGGGCTACGATTTTGAAAAAGTGTTGACCATGAACGATCTGGTCTCGACGGAAGATGTTTTCTTCGCTGCCACCGGGATTACCGACGGCGAATTTCTGGATGGCGTGAAATACTTTGGTTCGGGAGCACGCACAGACAGTCTGGTGGTGCGCGGTCAGACCGGCACTGTCCGTCAGATTATCGCCACCCATCGCTGGGACAAACTTAACCAGTTCAGCGCAATCAAGTATTAAGCTGCATCCCGTGCTTTTGATATGGCGGGAGTTACCTTTCTGCATCCTTGTCAGACAATCCACTCTCGAATATACTCTTGGCGGAGGAAGATTACCCATGGCGAAACAACGTATCTTACTGGTTGATGATCACGAAGTTGTCCGATTGGGGTTGAAATCGCTCCTGGAGCGCCATCCCCAGTTTGACGTGGTTGGCGAGGCGTCTTCGGCGCGTGAGGCGATGGAAATTGTGAATAGCTCACACCCGGATGTGGTGGTGATGGATATCCGATTGCCGGGCACTTCCGGGATCGAGGCCTGCGAGGAAATTACCGGGCGTTTTCCGGAGATAAAGGTAATCATGTTGACCTCCTACGCCGAAGACGAGATGCTTTTCTCGGCCATCCGCGCTGGGGCTTCGGGATATATCCTGAAACAAATTGGCGGCGAGGATCTGGTCCGGGCGCTCGAAGCGGTCGGGCGTGGCGAGGCCATGCTCGACCCGACGGTGACCCAGCGGGTCTTCCAGGAAGTGCGCCGGGCGGTGAAAGAAGAGGAAGCCTCTGCTTTCGCCCATCTCAGTCAGCAGGAGAAACATGTCCTGCTGCTCGTCTCGGAAGGCAAGACAAACCGTGAGATCGCCAAGGCGCTCTTCCTCGGCGAAGGGACGGTGCGCAACTATGTCAGCAGCATCCTCTCCAAACTGAGTGTTAATAACCGCGCCGAAGCCGCCGCATATGCAGTGGGGCATAACCTGCGCGAGTACATTGCAATGTAGTTCGAGCGGGCTTGCAGGTTGACAAAATCTTAGTTTCGGATAAAATACAACCCGCACGCCGAAGTGGCGGAACTGGCAGACGCGCTAGGTTCAGGGCTTAGTGGCCTTACGGTCGTGAGGGTTCAAGTCCCTCCTTCGGCAC
>JADGQD010000129.1 GCA_017882065.1 Anaerolineales bacterium
CGTCCACGAGCGGAGGCTTGGACCCGTCAGCCGCGTCGAACACAATGGCTTTCAGGCCTTTCGAGCCCATCACCGCACCCAATCCGCCGCGGGCATTGATGCGAGAAGGAACGCCGTCTTTGTCCAGGTTGAGGATACCCGCCGAGACGAGTTTCCGCTCACCCGCCGGGCCGATGATGGAAATGGCGACCTTATTCCCGTATCGTTTCTTCAGGGATTCGGCGGCGTCGTAAACGCCCAAACCCGCCAGGTCATCGGCCGGGTCGAAGCGCACGCCGTCCATGCTCAGGCGCATCACCGACCAGCTGGGTTTGGCAGGCCAGTCTTCGACGATGAGGGCTTTGATGCCCATGGATGCAATTTGTAGGCTGGTCGTCCCACCCGAATTGGACTCTTTGACACCGCCCGTCAGCGGGGATTTACCGCCCACCGAGAGCCGGTCAATCGAAGAGAGCATGTGCCCGGTCAGCAGCCCGGGGCAGAAGATGAGTTTGTTCTTCGGGCCGAGCGGTTCGCCCTCCGGCGGGACTTCGTCCAGCAGGATGCGGGCGATCAGTCCGCGTCCGCCGAGGCGTTCCCAGGACCCGGGGACCGGTTCCAGTTTCAGGGTCCGGGACCGCACACTGACGCGCCAAACCTGGGAGCTAAAGGGTTTCAAATCAAGCATAAAATCCTCCATCCTGCATTCGTCGGGGCTTAGCCCAGACGGGAGCAATTATATTATCCAAACAGTGTCTGCACAGCCTCGCGAAAGACTTTGGTATGATAATCCACCTCGGCTTCGGTGGTATCGGTAGCAATAAGGGCCATATTATGGAAGGGCGTCATCAGGATGCCGCGGTTGAGCGACAAAAGGTACATGTGCGAGAAATTTTCGTCATAGAGTTTGCTCATAGGATTCACCTGATGGGGGACTATTATTGGGAGGAACTTCTTCCTCCCCATCGGGAATTATGTGGGGAGATATTCTGCCGCCCACTGGATGTCAAGTTGCTTGAGCGTTTTCGGGGTCGGGATGCCTTGGTTGGTAAAACCGGCAAGTTTATAGTATTCGTCAAGAGCGGTATCCATTTCTTCATGCGTAAGCGCCACACCTGCCGATGGTCCTACGCCAACCAACGGCTTGAAGAATTTCTTGGGCAGTTTGTCATCCTTGCGCGCAAAACCTTCGCGGGCATTGAACGTGCGCATCAGGGCAATACGGCGATGGCCGAGTTCGATAAGTTCATCCACCGTAACGTCCCAGCCGGTAACCGCCTTGACCATTCTGGCAGTATCGTTCGGACCGTATAGACCCCATGTAGGACCATAGACAAACTGGCACAGGGTCAGCGAGTCCATCATGCTATAGAAACACTGGGTCAGATAGGCAAAGCGGACCTTTTCCGGCGTCAAACTGCGGGCCGGTTGTGGTTCACCAAGGCCCATTTCCTTGAGCCTATCCAAATTGAATTGGGCAACGCCTTCTTCGTAATATGGGTCATGTTCACTGGACTGATGGTCCGCACCGAAAGGATTGACTGCGTAGATAAGCGCCAGAGACCGTTTGACCTGCGGCATGTGCGCCGGAGACTCTTCGTTTTTACATGTGACCAGGCACTCGTCTGCGCCTTTGCCCCATAGTTCGGCTGCACGGGCGGAGCCTTCGGCCAGGACCGGGCCGAGTTTACCTGATTTGGTCACGATTTGCTTCAAGACTTCAATCATGGCGTCGGTGTTGCCGAAGCGCAGGTCGATTCCGCCGGTGTCTTCCTTTGTGATAATTCCCTTCTCATAACACTCCATCGCAAAGGCTATCGTCGCGCCGCAAGAGATTGTGTCCACACCATACATATCACAAATCTGGTGGGCGTGAGATATTGCCGCCAGATTACCAATTCCACAATACGAGCCGAAGGTGCCCAGGGTCTCGTATTCCGTCCCGCCGTAGAGCGGATCCGCGGTATATTTGCCTTTCGTAATTTCCACTACGCGCTTGCAGCGGACGATACAGGCGTAACAGGTATCACGTTGTTTCAGGATGGTCTCAGCCAATTTTTCACCGCTGATAGCTTCCGCCTGTTCAAATTGTCCTTCGTTGTAGTTACGGGTGGGAAGTGTGCCAAGCATGTTCTGGAACATAACCACGCCCGCCGTGCCTAAAGTGCCAACGCTCATATCCGGGTTGGTTGCCATATTCGGCGGACCGGCGCGGTTTAATTCCGCCAGGGCTTTTTGGTCGGCGATGGCAGGTTTTGCTCTTCCGCGCACGACAATTGCCTTAAGATTCTTGCTCGCCATCACCAGTCCCATGCCAGTGCGCCCGTTCATGCGATTCGCCATATTGACGATGCCGGAGAAGCGCACGCCTATTTCCGCCGCCGGTCCGACCTGCATCACCTGGGCTTTCGGGTCGCTGACTTCCTGTTTGAGTAACTTATCCACCTCGCCGGTGACTTTGCCGAGCAAGTGGGAGGCATCGTTTAATTTCGCCTCTCCGTTGATGATGGTCAGGTAAATCCATTTGGGGCTTTTGCCACGAAAAACAACGCCGTCGTATCCGGCAAACTTGAACTCGGCCGGGAAGAACCCACCTGCCTGTGAGTCCCCGATCCCCCCGCTCATCGGGGATTTGGCATTCACGTTGATGCGGCTCTGCCCGGAGATGCTTGCGCCGGTGACCACGCTGTCGAAAATGGTGAGCAGGTTTTCGGGTCCGAGCGGGTCTGCACCTTTTGGAACCTCGTGCAGGATGTAATGCAATGCCATGGCCGAACCGCCCATGTACTTGCGATAGAAGGGTTCGGGCGGGGTTTCGACTTCCATCTTACCGGTGGTCAGGTCTACATGCAAGATTTTTCCATTGTAACCGTAGGGCATGAGAACCTCCAAAAATATATACCCCCTCACCCGGAAAAGGGGGAGGGGTAAAGATAATTGGTTATGCTTCCTCGCCGTCGCCTAAGTACGGATCCACATCCGGAATGCCGGGCTTTATCTACTTGCGAATCGGAAAGTAGAGCACAACTCCTATCGCCATTGCATACAACTCAAAGATTGATTGAAATGACGTGCGAAACTCGCACATGCAAAGGTTCGCAGATATCCGTTATAGACTCTCTCCTTTGCCTTGTCCTCCTTTCTTGTTAAAACTTTCGGGACAATTCTTTCGGCCAGCGCTCGACGACTACTTTTTTCTGGGTGAAGAACTCGACTGCGTCCATGCCTTGACCATGCAGGTCACCAAAGAATGATTCCTTCTACCCGCTGAACGGGTAGAAAGCCATCAGCGCTGCCATGCGGCCATCTTCCATGAGGTGTTCGACAATTCGCAGGTCTATTTGGTCGGTTTCAGAAATTGTTTCAAGCTTTTGTGTTTATTTCCGAGTTGCGTAAATACATTACTGGTTTATACGGCAAAGTTCAAGTGACTTATGTCACTTCAGCTCATGATTTAGGGTCTTTGTGAATTCCCGTGATGGAGGGAAAGGGTATAATTAAACCATGAACAACCGCAGCCCACTTGTCATTGGCATCGCTGGCGGATCGGGATCCGGAAAGACGACCGTCGCCCAAACCATCCTCCAGCGCGTCGGTCCAGACCGGATATCGTTTCTCCAACACGACGCCTATTACAAAGACTTGAGCGGTCTGCCCCCGATCCAGCGCGCCGAAGTCAACTTCGACCATCCCAACTCGCTCGAAACCGAATTGCTTACCCAACACATCCTGAAACTCAAAAGCGGACAACCCGCTGAAGTTCCGATCTATGACTTCTCCACACACAGCCGTACGGAGCGGACCTACACCGTCCAGCCTCGCGGCGTCATATTGGTGGAGGGCATTTTGCTATTCACCGAGGCCGCTTTGCGGGAACTGTTTAACGTCAAGATTTTTGTGGACACCGACTCCGACCTGCGTTTTATCCGCCGCTTGGAACGCGACATCTCCGAGCGCGGCCGGACCTTGGAAACGGTCGTCAAACAATACCTGTCCACCGTGCGCCCGATGCACCTGGAATTTGTAGAACCCTCCAAACGGTATGCAGACGTGGTCATCCCCGAAGGCGGGTTCAACGCTGCCGCCCTCGACATGGTTGTGGCACGGATTGAGACGATGTTAAAATAGGACAGGCCTATGCGCCTGCCATCCTAGGCGGACCCATAGTTCCGCCTTCAAAATAAAAAATAAGGAAAAAACATGAAACAGTGGAATAAACCTCCGGAATTTGTTATTGACCTGAAAAAGAAATACTCGGCCACTCTGAGCACAGACAAGGGTTTTATCGTCCTCGATCTATTTGGCGACAAGACACCCGTAACGGTCAACAACTTTGTCTTTCTGGCACGCGAAGGCTTTTATGATGGCACTATCTTTCACCGCGTTATCTCCGATTTCATGACCCAGGGTGGCGACCCGACCGGTACCGGCCGCGGCGGACCCGGCTACCGCTTCGCGGATGAATTCCTTCCGTCGCTGAAACATGATAAACCCGGGGTTCTTTCGATGGCGAATGCGGGTCCGGGCACGAACGGCTCGCAGTTCTTCATCACGCACATTCCAACACCTCACCTTAACAATAAGCACAGCGTGTTCGGCCAGGTCGTCTCTGGCATGGATGTACTGCTCTCCATCCCGGAACGTGACCCAATGAAGGTTAATTCTCCGGCAATCAAGTTGAATAATGTCACCATCCTGGAAGTATGAACGACAAGCGCCGCCTAACCATCCTGCGGGTGCTCGCCCTGATGGGTGTGGTTGCGCTCATCGCAGTTCTATTTATTTTCCGCGACCAGGTTAAAAATCTGGAAGAGTACGGCTATGTGGGGATTTTCCTGCTTTCCATCGCCGCCAACGCCACCATCATCATCCCGTTGCCGGGTGTGGCCTTTACCACAGCCATGGGCGCTATCTTCAACCCCATCGGCGTGGCAGTCGCGGCGGGATTGGGCGCGGCGCTCGGCGAACTCACCGGCTACCTGGCCGGTTTCAGCGGGCAGGGTGTGGCCGAACGTGCAGAACTCTATAACCGCCTGACAACCTGGATGAAAGCTCACCAGAACCTTGCATATGGAGTGATTCTGTTGCTGGCCTTCATCCCCAATCCTTTGTTTGATCTGGCCGGGATGGCCGCCGGTGCACTCAAACTGCCACTTTGGAAATTCCTGCTGGCCTGTGCCATCGGCAAGATTCTCAAAATGCTGATGTTCGCCTATGCCGGTTACTATTCTGTTTCCTGGCTCACCGGATTATCTGGAAAGTAGAGGCACTGAACACGACCGATTACGCCAAATTCGACTCCTATCACGAAACCCACTTGGACGTAAGCATCACTGAACTATCCCGGCTGGTGGCCCAGCCGTCTGTAGGGGCGCAGAACCTGGGGATTCAGGAATGCGCCGCGCTGGTGGCCGGAATGTTGCGCCAGCGCGTCTTCGCCACCGAAGTGAAGCCCACCGGCGGAGAACCGGTCGTCTTCTGGGAACGTAAGGGCAGAAGTGACAAAACGTTGCTCTTCTACTGCCACTACGATGTCCAGCCGTCCGAACCGCTGGATCTGTGGGAAACAACGCATTTGCTTCTATAACTACGAGCAAGTACAATTGAAAAAAAGACTGACACCTTTCGAACGCAAGTGCCAGTCTCCTTAGATCACTCGGGGGCTTTCTTTTTGTGTCTATTTCATAGGTTGCATTTCACTAAGAAACCAGGTCTCTTGATTAGTATGGGTTCTGCTTATTTCTCTGTGATGGTAATGCTCTCGATGGCATCGCCAGTGAAATTAGGATTCTGATCAGGATCACGCCGGGTGATAGCATTGACTACGTCCATGCCGCTGATGACCTGCCCAAAGATAGTGTAATCACTTTCGGAGAGGTCATATGAGCCAAACATGATAAAGAACTGGCTGCCATTGGAATTGGGTTGCCCGGTATTCGCCATCGCCACCACGCCGGCCTTATCGAACGTCAGGTCGTTGGCTTCGTTGGCAAATGAGTAACCCGGTCCGCTACTGCCGGTGCCGGTCGGGTCGCCGCCCTGGGCCATGAATCCCTCCAGCACACGGTGGAAGGTCACACCGTCGAAATATCC
>JADGQD010000018.1 GCA_017882065.1 Anaerolineales bacterium
CGGGGCAAGACGCCATCGGTTGCTTCGATGACATGAGTTGTCGAAGAAGGCGCCAGTTCAAGCAGGCCCAGCGGTACCTCCCCCAGCGACTGCCGGTCCGCCTCCAACGGCTTCCTGATTAACCAAAAAGCCCCCAGATATGAGGGCTATGGGGCGGCTTACCGCCATTGTTCAGGCTGGGGGCAGAGGATTTGAACCCCTATCAACTGATCCAGAGTCAGCCGTCCTGCCATTGGACGAGCCCCCAATTCCAGCGGGCGGTATTCTACCATGCCAGATATATTCCGTCTAGGGTAGTAACATTTTCTATTGAGGCATTACGGGGTTGGGCGCTTAATGCCTGTTTACGAGGAGTATCATCCCGTCAACAAATCCCTCAATGCAGGTTCTGCAGTCTCAAACCGGAAACGGAATCCAAGGTCTTGCAGTTTCTTTGGGAGCACATGCTGTCCCTCCAGCACCAGAGTGGACATTTCACCAAGTAACAGGCGCAAGACAAAGGCCGGGACAGGGAGCCAATAAGGGCGTCTCATCACTTTAGCCAGAATATATCCAAAGTCGGCGTTAGAAAGCGGTACCGGCGCGGATAAGTTGAAAACGCCTTGCGCCTTTTCGTTTTCCAGCAAAAAGCGGATGGCTGCCACCTCGTCAGCAGGGTGAATCCAGGGAAGTCCCTGCCTGCCATTGCCCAATGGGCCGCCAGCAAATAACCTGAAGGGCAGCATCATGCGCTGCAATGCGCCTTCATCCTTGGAAAGCACTACACCAGTGCGGATAACGACACGCCGCACGCCTAACTCTTCGACCGTTTGACTGGAAGCTTCCCACGCCCTGCAAACCTCCACCAGGAAGTCGCGACCCGGTGCAGATTCTTCGGTCACAGGTTCATCGTCGTGCGGACCGTAGAATCCAACTGCCGAGGCCTGGATCAGAACCTTCGGCCGCGGGTTGGCCTGAAGGATGGCGGCGCTTATCGCCTTCCCGGCTTCCACACGGCTGGACAGAATCCGGTTTTTTCTCGCCCCGGTCCAGGGTCCGGATCCGAGGCTTTCTCCCGCCAGATTAACGATGGCGTCCACCTGAGAAACCAGTTCTCCCCAACCGGTAGTCGTCCGTCCATCCCAGCCAACGCCCCGCGCTCCTTCGGTCAGCCGGGCTGTTTTCGGATTGCGAGTTAATATCCAGACTTGATGTCCCTCTTCCAGCAGAGATTTTGCCAAAGCCGTTCCAATAAATCCTGTGCCACCCGCAACGATTATTCGCATAGTGTTTTCCTTTCATAAAACCTGTCAGGTGTGGAGTATAATACACGACAATGTGGAGGCGCTATGAACGCGCCAGTTCTGGTACTCAACGCGAATTTTGAGCCGATCAATGTTTGTAACACCCGCCGCGCTGTTGGCCTGATCCTTTTGGGGAAAGCCGATCTGGTCATGAATGGCCGCGGCTATATTCAGACTGTCAGACAAACTATTCCGATCCCCTCCGTCATCCGCCTGGAACAGATGATTCACCGCCCGCGCTTAAAGGTCAAAATGACCCGCCGCGAGGTTTTTCGCCGTGACAAATACACCTGCCAGTATTGCGGACGGCGCTCCAGCAACCTAACCGTTGACCATGTCTGGCCCAAACATCTTGGCGGCGAACATATCTGGACGAATGTTGTAACCGCCTGTCCATCCTGCAACCATCGCAAGGGCGGACGGCAGCTGGAGGAGGCCCGGATGGCCCTGCTTCATGCCCCGAAGGAACCCCCTGCCAATGCTTACTATATTTTCGGGCGACATCTGGAGGAAAACGTCGAATGGGAACAATTCATCCATGGATGGTAAAGAACCAGACAAACGCCCGGTGTTTAGCAACACCTAGTGTTTTGCCATTAATCAAAATTTAAGGATACAAAATCTTCCGCAAGGGTCATCGGACCTTCAAACTGCGTCCGGGCCTCGGAGAGCAGGTCGCCTGCGGCAAATCGAAAATTACAATACGTTGTCCCCCACCACAACCATGTGGGTATTTTCGTGATGCTCGTCGGGGATGGCATTCGATGTTCCAAGAAAAACAGTTTTGGCATCCAATCTACCTTTCTTGCTTAATACTACCCCTATTTCAAGGCAGATAACAACAGCACAGGAGTAACCCACGTTTCGATAATTGCCGCGATGGTCAACAATGGCAGGACCAGACCAAGGCCGATCTTTGTCCAATCGGCAATTGCTTCGATGAGCACCTCCCCGAGGGTCCGTTGAGGGCGCGGCGTCACCAGCACAATCCCAATATACAGAATTGCCGCGCTGGCAAGAATCAGAGCCGGGATTTCAAAGACACCGTGCGGTAGGATGCCATACACGCCCACTTTCAACGGCGACCCTCCCATTGCCTGGATCAACGCCAATACCGCCCCAATGATACCCATATTCAGAAGGTAAACCAAGGCGCCCAGAACGCCGAAAGAGAACAAGCCCAAAAGCAGGATAACCACGATAGCCCGCAAATTGTGCCCCCAGATTGTCGGGAAGGAAATTCCTACATTTGCAATCGGTACGCTCATCCCGGAGGATAAAAGGTTGGAAAGATCGCCCGCTTTAAATTGACCTGCTAATTTCGTGGAATTCAAAGTTACCCAAATATAACCTGCTACGACTGCTATAAGACCGATACCGACCGTCAGGATGATGGATGGAATCTGTTTCCGTACCGTTTTCAGGACCTCGAACCTGAACCAGCCCCACAGGGATCTGGCATCCCCTTTGAACGCCCGCCAGAAAGTCCGTCCTATCCAGCGCAGATTGAGCACGTCAATTTCACGTCCCAGCAAAGCCTCGCGCTGGAAATGGGCAATGCCGACACGCGCCAGAAGCGCCGTCAAGACCGCCACCCCCACCACCGCCAGCCAGAGCACCTGGTCGTTGCCCCAGAATAACATGATGCTCTCGCCCTGGATAAGTATTGCCATCGGAATGACGATAAACGACGCCATCAGATTGGCCGCCCGCACCGAAGTGGCCTGCGTAGAAATCAGAATGGCTCCGCAGACCATCAGAAGTGCCTGAACAGTTGTCAGGATCAGCGTCTGCATCATCCGATTGAGATCGGGGAATGGGATATGTTGAAAATAGAGGCCGATCATGTAGACCGTGATACCCAAGTAAGAAGTTACCAGCGGTGCAGCCGTCCCGGCAATCAGTTTACCCATGAAAAGCTGCCAGTCCTTTAGCGGGGTGACTAGAAGCGGTTCAATCGTTCCGCGCTCTTTCTCGCCGACAAACGACTCAAGGGCAATGACAAGCGAGACCGTAATCGGGAAGTAACCTACCACCATGAGCAGGAACGGAACCAGCCGCTCGGCAATCAGCGGCGTCCCATATGTAGTTGTAAAGTTTATAGCAGCCTGCGCACCCAAAATGGCCAAAAAAGGCAGGATCAGCGTCAGCACAACCATCGGGAAGATGATGCGCCAGTCGCGTAACTGGTCACGCAGTTCGCGCCAGGCCACCAGCCAAGCCATACTGAGATCATCGCTCCACCGGTTAAGCACGATTCACCTGCGCCATGGCAGATAGATAGACCTGCTCTAGCGTGCGCGGTAATTCCTGCAACGCCACCACTTGCGCCCCGCGCTTCATCAATTCTTTGAGCAAAATAGGATTAGAAGTCTGGGGGTCTTCGACGCGGAACCGGGGGCCGGCTTCGCTGGCTTCGAGTGGAGTGACGCCCGGAGGCAGGTTCAGGGTCCCGCGCGGCCATTTGCCCCGCACCCGTACCTCGTACTCGGCCGGTCCCAGCAGGCTTCGTTTCAACTCCTCGATCGTCCCGCTGATCAATATTCGCCCCCGATAAATGATGGCGATTTTGTTTGCCAGCATTTCTGCCTCAACCAGGTTATGTGTGCAGATAATTATGGTGCGCTGTTCCGTGCGCAGACTGGCAATTGCATTCCGCACCAACTGCGCAGATTCGGGATCCATGGCCGAGGTTGGTTCGTCCAGCAAAAGAACGGGCGGTTCGTGGATCAAAGTTCGCGCCAGCGCCAGTTTCTGGCGCATGCCCTTCGAATATTGGCCAATGGGACGTTTGGCAACCTCGGCTAGACCGAAGTATTCCATCCACTCCCGGCTTCGTTTCTGGCACGCCGCCGCATCCAGGCGATAGACCTTTCCGAAAAAATCCAGGTATTCCAGACCGGTCATGCGCAGGTATAGACCGTGTTGTTCGGTCAGCAAGCCGACCGAAGCCCGCACCTGTTCCGGGGATTGGACCACGTCGAACCCGGCGATGCGCGCCCGGCCCCGGGTGGGAGCCAGCACCGACGTCAGCATACGGACTGTGGTGGTCTTACCGGCTCCGTTCTGGCCCAGGAGTGCGAGCACTTGCCCGGGATAAACGTCGAGACTGACACCATCCACAGCCCAGTAGTCGCCGAACTGTTTGCTCAGGTCTTCAGTCTGGATCATTGCATTCTAGGCTCGCCGGGGACGGTGGTTGAGGAATATGATAAATCCCGCAACCAGTGCCACGATGACAACGAATGTTTGGTTGAAGTTTATACCGCCCACTTGCGCGGCGTCCAAGCGCAGGAAATCGAGACTGAAGCGCCCAATGGAATACATAATCATGTAGATAAGGAAGATGTCGCCGGGTTTCAGCCATTTCTCGAAGCGGCGCGCCAGCCAAAGCAGCACCGCCATGTTAACCACATTCCATAGTGATTCATACAGGAACAGCGGGTGGAAATACTCGAAATTTTGATAACCTTCCACGCGGTGGAGAGGATCAATGTAGATTTTCCAGGGGAGGTTCGTGGGTAAACCATACACTTCCTGATTGAAGAAGTTCCCCCAGCGACCGATGGCCTGTGCCAGCGCCACGCCCGGCGCAACCACATCCGCCCAAGTCAGGAAAGAGATTCCCTTCCTGCGGCAATAAATCCATAATGCCAGCGCCCCGCCAATCACTGCGCCGGGGATGCCCAACCCGCCATTGCGGATGTTAAGCATATCCAGTGGGTGCATCAAGTACCACTTGGTGGTGATCCCTTGTGCAACCATCGAAGGCGGCGGCGTCAGGATGTGCCAGATACGCGCCCCAATAATCCCGGCCAGGACAACCCAGAATAGCGCGTCCCAGATGAATTCCGGATTCATGCCGCGGCGCTTCGCCTCGGCCTGTCCCATGAAGGCGGCAGCAATCACACCGAGCGTGATCAAAATCCCATAAAAGTAAATATGAAAAGATTGGTTGAGAAATGGGATGGGAATATCAAAACCGTTTGGTAAGGTTGGCATGATCTACTCCTGAGACTGAGATAAGCGACGATGAGCATCCCGCCGCACACGTAGAATACGTTGCAAAGCCGTAAAATTCGCCAGGACGGCAATAATAATCAAGACAGGCAACGGTAAGCTGAAAATCAAACCGGGGATAAGCACGATGTAACGCTCGACGCGCGTCAACAGGCCAACGTTTGCGTCCAGTTTCGATGCGTCCGCACGCGCCTTGACATAAGATACCAACACCGACCCGGCTGCCGCCAGGTACGCCAAAATTACACCTGCGGCATTTGCCTGGAGCATATAGTAAATAAGGAAACCAAGGAAGAGGAATAGTTCCGAATAGCGGTCAGTAACCGCATCCACAAACGCGCCCCAGTCACTGGTTTCGTTGCGCAGGCGCGCCAGAGCCCCATCCATGGCGTCCACCGGCCCCATGACCAGCAGCAGGATGCCAGCCCAGGTCATGTGACCGAAAGCAATCAACACGGCGCAGCCAATCGTTCCCATGAGACCAATCAAAGTGACTGTATTTGGTCGAATACCAAGACGATTTAAGAAACCAGCAATCGGGTTCAAATACCAGCGGAACCAGACCCGCATCTTATCGGCAAATGACATTTTTTTTTGTTCGAAAGGTTGAGTCAATGGAATTCCTCTAAGGACCGGTATCAAAACTGGCCAATCATACCACACTAGGCATTATCATCCGCGGGCGTGTTCCCATTCTCTTCGTCCGGTTCGAGCAGGACTTCACGGTCGCGCCCTCCTCCCATGGAGGGTCCTACCACCCCTGTTTCCTCCAACTGATCCAGCAGGCGCGCGGCCCGCGGATACCCGATCCGCAGACGCCGCTGTAGCATGGAAGCGCTGGCGCGCTGCTCTTTCTTTAGCACTGTAATCGCCTTCTCAATCAGCACATCGTCGCTGCCTTCGGTGGCAGCTTCGGTCAGCATCGACTCCCACGGTGGGCGGACATCCTTCTGTGGCACTGTCTTCTGCCAGTGGGAGATGACGCGCTCGATCTCCTGGTCGGTTACCATCACCCCCTGAGCACGTACCGGGCTGCCCACTTCCGGATTCAGGAAGAGCATGTCGCCGCGCCCAAGCAAAGTCTCTGCACCGGGCAAATCCAGGATAACGCGCGAATCCACGCCCGAGGCCACAGAAAACGCCAGACGCGCCGGAAAATTGGCTTTGATGAGACCGGTCACAACGTCCGTGCTGGGGCGCTGAGTGGCAACCACCAGATGAATGCCGGTTGCGCGCGCCATCTGCGCCAGGCGGACCAGGTTGTGTTCGGTCTGATCGGGAGCAGACATCATCAAGTCAGCCATCTCGTCTATCAAGACGACAATGCGTGGTAGCGTCTGGACTTCCTTGCGGCGTTGGAGTTGGCGGTTATAGGCATCAATGTCACGGGCTTTGGCAGCCTCCAACAACTTGTAACGGTGTTCCATCTCCACCACCACCCAGCGCAGCACACCCAGGATACGCTGCACATCTGTCTCGACTTTGCCATACAAATGCGGCAGACCGTTGAAACGGATCAACTCGACCATTTTCGAGTCAATCATAACCATGCGCAAATCTTCGGGGGCATTATTCATGGCGAGGCACACCGACAATGCAGCAATACAGACCGACTTACCCGAACCGGTCGTCCCGGCAATAAGCAGGTGCGGCATACGCGCCAGGTCTGCCACGAGAGGATTGCCTGAGACATCCCGCCCCAGTGCAATCGTCAACGGTGAGCCGCCTTTGTAGAAGGCTTCCGTCTCCAACAGCGGGCGCAGACGCACCAGCGAGGAACGCGGGTTCGGTACTTCGATACCCACATACCCGCGTCCCGGTACCGGTGCTTCGATGCGCAGGCGTTCAGCGGAGAGGGACAGAGCCAGGTCCTTTTGAAGACTGGCAATTTGCGCCACGCGGACTTTCATCTGCTGGGAATCTTCTTCCGTACCCTTTTTGATGAACCCTGGTTGGATAGCAAACTGCGTGACCGTCGGCCCGATGCGGAAGCCGACTACTTTGGCCGGGATGCCAAACTCAGAAAGTGACTTTTCAATCTGCCCCGCGGTCTGGTTGATTGTCCGCTCGTCTGGGCGAACAGCCTGTTCACCGAGCAACACATTTAGGGGAGGCAGGCGTTCTCCACGCGGCGGAGGAGAGGCCGGGCGGCTGTCCTGTTTTTCGGGAATTTTGAACGACTTGCGAAATTCCGGTGGTAGCTTCTGGGCGTGTTTCCTGGTGCCGTTGGCGGGACCTGCGGTGGGTTTATCCATTGGAAGTGGGGAAACAACCGGGATTTCCGGCGCGGCAGTTCCTGAGACCTGCGCGAGCGGCTCACCAGACAGTTTGAACAACCAGACTTCGAAGGGATGCCAGAGACGAAAAGCGGCCATCAATGTCAGTCCCCAGGATAAGAAGATGACCAGCCCGCCCCAGATCGGACCGATGAACTGGACCACCAACATTGATAGTCCCCAACCGATTTTTCCGCCCCACATGTTCCCTTCAGTCAACCGGTTGCCACTGAGAACCGACAACACCGCGAGCGTCAAAAAAGCTGCCAGTTCCCAAGCAATCACCTGTCCCCACCGCAATTTCACCGCTTGGCGGCTGCGACGAAAAGCCAAGAAGCCTACCGCCCCGGTTGCGAGGATAAACAGAAAGCTACCCCAACCCAGCCAGTTTCCGAGAAGGGAGGTCCATTTTTCAAGCAGTGTGCCTTTTGACAGACCGAAAATCCCTAAGAGGGTCATCAAGGTAAAAGCCAGCAGGAAAACGCCGAGGATATCCCAGAGAAAACGCCCGAAGTGGGTTTCAAGACGGGCCAGGCGATCCACCCAGTCATTGGAACGGGGTGCTCTGGAGCGGCTGTCTTCAGATTGCGATTGGGACTTGCGTGGCGCAGAAGGCATATCAGTTGCCCTTCATGCTTAAACCAAGGCGTTGGCGCGAGGACTCCACTTGAAGAATCCGTACCTGCACAATCTGTCCCGGCAAAAGGACATCTTTGATCGTTTTGTTGGGAGGCAGCGGGATTTCCGAAGCGTGGATCAAGCCCTCCAAGCCTTCTTCAAGGCGTGCAAATGCGCCAAACGGCACAAGCGCCGTCACAACTGCCGGGACAATCGCATTGACCGGGTAACGCTCCTGAGCAAATTCCCAGGGATTTGGCAATAAACGTTTCAGGCTAAGTGCAATCCGGCTGCGCTCCGGTGCAACTTCCATCACTTGGACTTCAACATGCTGTCCAACCTGGCACACCTGACCGGGATGAGAGACGCGTCCCCAGGAAAGTTCTGAAATGTGGATAAGACCCTCAACGCCGCCCAGGTCCACAAAGACCCCGAACTCAGTCACATTAGTCACCTCGCCGGTGATATGTTGACCTGGCTGGATGGTGATGAAAAGTGCCGGTCTTTTCCCAGCCTCCGCACGCGCGGCGCGTTCTGAAAAGACCATGCGGCCCTCTTCTGGCACACACTCGATCACTTTCAACCGCAACGTCCGACTGACGTAAACTGAAAGGCAATCTTCGCGGCGGTCTTCGGTGGGTTGAAAAGGCAAGTCCACCAGATGTGAACATGGTACAAAGCCATTTAACCCTTCTCCTTCAACCAGCAAGCCTCCTCGGTTATATCCTGTGACCGTCAGCTCAACAATTCCATCCTGGCGGTACAGCGACATCGCCCGCTCCCAATCAGATGCTGGCTTCGCAGATTCCTCGATCTTCTGGGACCTGACCATGGCTTGTACGGCCCGGCTTTCTTCTTCTGCCAAAACCGACGCCCACCACCCATCATCATATATCGGTATATCTTGTTCAGAAAATTGGTTATGCACCATTAACTTGCCCAACCTCCTTCCCATCAATCCGTACCTGTGTCTGGCGCTCCATCTCGAGGATCACGCGCGCCACTTCTTCAATCGCAACCCGCTGTTTGCGATACAAGTCCGCTTCGGACATTGCCAGGCGGGTAGCGACTTCACGTACCTTACGACCCTCAACGAACTTCATTTCAAGGATATTAAATAAGATCCATTCCCCGGTAAAACGCCGTTCCCCTTCCGGGCGGACATTGTCCATCGCCTGGCGCAGGAGGGATCGCAAAGCATTGGCAGAATTATCCTTGTGCTCTAATAGGGCTTGCTGGACAATCTGAAGGTTAAGCAGTGGATTCTGGGTCAATTTCGGACCGCCCCAGTAGTGAGTCAGGGCGTCCCGCACCCATTCCGCCAAATCCGATTCGGGAGGTAAAGTCTCCTCCAACAGGCTGGTCTTGCTGTCATAACGACCGACCGCTCGCAGACGCTGGAACATGTCCACCTGTGGACGGAGGTCTTCCAGAGAGCGGAAAACGCTTTTCTGCAAGCGACGATCCTGCAAGCCCAAAGAAGCCCGCTGGATAAGTAGTTTAAGAGCCTGGCGCTGCTCAGTGAGAATAGCCTGGTCCGGGCGACGTACCGCTCCCAGTAAACCAAGCAGGGCTGGCTCGCTTTCCACCGTCTCTGGCGGCTGGTGGAGTGGGAATAACCAGTAATCGCCCCAAATATATTCGTCGCCATTCCCGTTCCCCTCATGAGTGACCACCTGCAATGCTTCCGAAAGTTTGGACTCTTTAAGAAGCGGCATATTTCTCGTTGATACAACCAACGAGAGTTCCGCTCCATCCAACGCAGCGACAAACGCCGCCGGTGACTGTAAATGGTCGCGCACGGCGGCTAGTACGGATTCCAGGAATTGACGCAAATCGTTTTGCGTAATCAGCCGTTCTTCAAGGTTTTGCAGCAAGACTAAATCAGCGCGGTCGCGTCCAAAAAAGATTAAACGTTCCCAAAACGGAGCAACCAGCGTAATGGTATGTTCCATCAGCAGTACTGTCGTGACCATGGCGGTTGGGACTGCACCGGAATAAATTGTCCCGAAGAATTCGCCCACACGCCGGACGATGGTCATCACACCCAGCGCGGCGGAGGCGGTTACGGGTCCGCGCATGATCCACTTGAACAGTCGGCTCTTTACCACCCGGTCAGGCCAGGAAACGCCGAAGAAAGCCACCGCATAAGCCATGATGATAATCAACCCACCCACCAGCAGATTACTGACCAGGGCTATTCCCCAGAAGAGATAGGGGTGGCTTTCCGCCAGTAGCGAACCATAAAGAAGATATGGGAACGACCCGAGCGCCGGAGCAGTGGCTCCCGCCAACAGATAAATCATGCGCCGGCGGCCCGAACGGGTCAACGTGTGGCGATAGGCGCGTCCAAAATTGACCCAAGCCAGGACCATCGTGACAACATAATAAGCCGTGAAGATTTCTGTCCAGATGGTACGCTGGAGATGCGGCGCAGGCTGGCCTGCCATCACCATCGGGCCAAGCAGATAACCATAGCCCAGCAACAACAGGAATATCGCCGAAACGAAGTACATCAACCGGACAGCTATGCGCCTGCGCCCACGCGAAGGGCGGCCGGTTGTAACCAGAATACCATCAGACAAATGCAAATAAGCGGGGGGTAAAAAAATGATCCCCAACCATTCCAAGCGCAGGAACAAGCCAATCATGTCCGGAGAAGTGGCCGAACTCTCCAGCGCCTCAGATGTAAAAACCACCACCACACACAAAAGGATGATGGCGAATGAACGCGCTACCCGGTCACGCAAATTGAATGACAGCGCGTATAGAAACAACGAAAAGGCCGTGATAGCGATCCCGGCTGTGAGAATATCATTGATCGTTCTTATCCCCACCAGCAAATCATGCAACCAACCGTTAAGCATTCAGACCTTTCGTACAGCTACCGAATGGAACGCCCAAAGAACAGCGCTATATCCTGTGTCTCGTAATACTGGTCATTATACCCGCAGAACTCATAACCTTGTTTTTGGGCAAGCCGAATGGCAGGATTATTTTTCGATGGCATTTCGAGCAAAGCCCGGTGATCTTTACGTTGCACCGCCCAGGACTGCGCTGCCAACATCAATGTGCTGGCAATCCCCTGGCGGCGAAAACGGGGAGCGACCACAATATCCGTCAGCCAGGCAGTGCGCGGGAGGATCGCATCATTCGTGCGAACATACCCTACCGCCTGCCCGCTAATAACAGCTACCAGCATCCCTGATCGGCGGCTCCAGGATTCGGATAACGCACTGACCGGCCGCGGGTACAAGACCGACACCGAACGCGGCAAGCGGATCTCCCGGAAAATGGCGCCGATCTGGCCGTCCTCGTGTTGTACATCCATTTGCCAGACGTAGTCGGTCTGGCAGGAATGGTCAATCGCCATAAGAGCGGACAAATCGGTCACAATTGCGGGGCGTACTTGGATCTCGGGCATGCGTCACCTCAAGGGGCTGCAACTCGCACCGGGACAATGCAAGGCGGGAGCGCATTGCCCTGATTATCTATGACAACCAGGCGAAGATTGTAATCGCCCGGTGAAACCTCGCTCGTATCCCAGGTTCCCAATTTATCATCTTGCGTTACCTTCCGACCGGCCTGGATAGAGCGCCAAACGTCTGTTCCCAAAGGAGAGTACTCATACTTATAAAATCCGAAGTTAGGAATGTCAGCCGTCCCTACCAATATAACCTGGCCTTTGACTACATCTCCTGGTTTGGGTGATGTGATCATGATTTGACCGGGGATACAACCGGTTGTTTGGGCCGTAGGGGTAGACACAGGTGTTAAGGCTCCGTTAGGTGTTAACAACTCGGGCGGGAAGGTAGTTGTCGGCGGAATCAGCGGATTCATGGTCGGTGTGACGAGCAGGGAAAGGGCCGGCAGGTTAGGTGCCAGAAATACTGTCAGCACCAGTTCAGCAATGGCCAGGAAGACAATCAGTGAAATGGCAGCTATTGTCTGGCTCGTATGCCGGTGGGCTACCTCACGTTCGAGGCCATACAGGGATTCGCCCATCTCGCGCCGTGCCCGTATCAGGCTGCGAATTGCAAACATCAGCCCTATGACAAGGAGCAGGTATATCAGAATTGAATAACTGGTAAAAAAATGCAAAATAGCAGCCATCCCACCCGCTAAAGGGAACGCAAAACGCCTCGGATGAGCGTTTCCAACTTAGGAACAATCAAGCGGCCGGATTCGAGAACTTCCTCGTGTGAGGTGATGGTATTCCCATCCAGATTGGCCTTATTGCTGATCCCGGAAAAACCCAGCACTCGCGTCCCGCCATGGCGCGCCACAATCACCTCTGAGACAGTGGACATACCAACCGCGTCTGCTCCAGCCATGCGCAGAAAACGCAGGTCCGCCGGGGATTCAAACGACGGGCCGCTCAGTCCGGCATATACGCCTTCGCGCAGGAGCAAATTGCCCTCCCTGGCAACCTTACGAGCCAGGTCGCACAACTGCCGGTCATAAGATTGACTCATATCAGGGAAGCGCGGTCCGAACTCGTCCAGATTAGGCCCGATCAACGGATTCAGGCCAGACATCCCGGCCAGGTTCAGGTTGTCTGTGATCAGCATCACGTCGCCGGGAACAAAATCCGGTTGAATGGCTCCGGCAGCATTGGTCACGATCAGGATTTCAATTCCCAGTCGCTGCATCACCCGCACAGGCATTGTGACTTGCTGCATAGTGTAGCCTTCGTAATAGTGAATTCGTCCCTGCATTGCCAGAACCGACTGTCCCTCCAACTCGCCGATAACCAGTTGCCCAGTATGGCCCATCACGGTGGAGACAGGCCAATCAGGCAATTCTCGATAAGGAATGATCGTTGCATTTTGAATCGCTTGTGCCAGTCCGCCTAACCCTGTACCTAATATTAATCCTATGCGCAGCTGGGATTTTATTTTTGGTTGAATAATCTGCGCCACACGATCAATTATTTCCAACGTGATCTCCATATCATCTCTCCGAGGTTCCGAAAATTCCATTTGCCGAGAGAATTATATCTTAACTCGCTAAAAGGAAAGTTCTTTTGGAATTTCCGTGGCGATGGGTAAATAGAGGGTGTTGGGCGCGCTTCGCCCGCCCAACACCCTCATCTCTTTCCTTCTATCCTGAGAATTGCCAAAGACCCTATAAAGATCGCATCCTTTTTGGCCGCGATCTTTTATATGATCTTAGAGTCATCCGAAAATTAGGCTCTCGGCGGCTTAAGCAATTTTCATATAGAAAGTTACTCCACCGCAGCGCGGAATGCAGCGACGGTCTTTTCCACTCCAATATCATCAATCCAGTAATGCACTACGAGGCGAAAACTCCGCTGGCCTGTCACGCCGGCCAGGATGCCGCGCCTCTTTAGCTCTTCAATAACTTCACTTGTATCCGACTTCACTTCTGGTATCAGCGACAGAAAAACCATATTCGTCGCCGGAACTTCCGGGTCAAGAACGAGACCGGGAATCTGCTTCAGGCCATCTGCGAGTTTCCTGGCTCGGGCATGGTCCTCCGACAGCCGCCCGGTCATCGTCTCCAGCGCGACTATCCCAGCTGCCGCCAGAATCCCGGCCTGGCGCATCCCTCCGCCCAGCATCTTCCGCAGGCGGTGCGCCTTACGGATAAACTCCTTCGAGCCACACAACACCGATCCGACCGGTGCACATAGTCCCTTGCTCAGACAGAATGTAACCGAATCGACAGGTCCGGCCAGTTCCTTCGCTTTAATTCCCTGAACGGCCGCAGCGTTGAAAATCCGCGCCCCATCCAGATGGACGGAAAGCCCGCGCCCATGAGCGAATTCGCTTACCCGGTTCATGTAATCCGGCGTCTGATACGTGCCGCCGCAGCGATTGTGGGTATTCTCCAGGCAGATCAGGCGCGAGATGGGGTCATGCGGGTCATCCGGGCGGATAGCTGCTTCGATATCCTCCAGCGCCAGCGAGCCGTCGGGCTGGTTGGGTAATTGATATGAGTGGACACCACCCAGCACCGAAATCCCGCCCGCCTCGAACGAAAATGTGTGGGACTTGTTGCCTACGATCACTTCATCACCACGCTGACAGTGAGCCAAAACCCCCGCCAGATTGCCCATCGTCCCCGAAGCGACGAACAGGCCGGCTTCTTTGCCCATCATTTCGGCCGCCATCTCCTGAAGGCGGTTGACGGTGGGGTCCTCGCCATAAACGTCATCGCCGACTTCGGCTTTCGCCATCGCCTCGCGCATGGCTTGCGTGGGTTTGGTAACGGTGTCGGAACGGAGATCAACGAATTCCATAAATTACTCCTATTTTTGGCGTAAGTGCTCAAGTACGAACTGCAATTCTTGCGGAAGAGAAGCTTCAAAAATCCTGGCCTGCTTCTCGCCGGGAAGGACAATCTTTAGTCTGTGCGCATGGAGAAAATGCCTGCCCAATTCCACTGTTGGCTTGCGCTTTCCATAGACCATATCCGCAGCCACCGGACAGCCTAAAAACGCCATGTGGACGCGGATCTGGTGCGTCCGCCCGGTCAGCGGATGGACTTCGAGCAAGGTGTGGGCGGGGAAATTTTCCAGTGTTCGGTATTCGCTGACGGCTTCGCGGCCTTTATCAAGCGGAACAACCGCCATCAGTTTGCGGTGGGTGGTATTGCGGCCAATCGGGGCTTCCACGCGCCCGGCAGGTGTGGGCGGCTTACTGTCCACCAGCGCCAGGTAGATTTTTTCGACTTTACGGGATTTGAACTGGTCCTGCAGCCAGCGGTGTGCCCGTTCGTTTTTGGCAATCACAATCAGGCCGGAGGTGTCTTTGTCCAGCCGGTGGACAATCCCCGGACGTTCCTCACCGCCGATGCCTTCAAGTTCCGGAAGATAACCGAGGGCGGCATGGACCAGCGTGCCGCTATTGTGCCCGGGCGAAGGATGGACCACCATCCCGGCCGGCTTATTCACCACCATTAAATCCTCGTTCTCAAAAACAATATCGAGGGGAATGTCTTCAGCCACCAACCCACTCGGGACCGGCGGGGGAATCCGTATCTGGATCTGCTCGCCAGGCTCCAGGTCCCGCCCCGCCTTCGTGACGATCCCGGCCTCCACTTTGACGAACCCGCCCTTGATCAGTCCCTGAATTCGTGAACGGGAAAACTCGGGAAGGCAAGCTGTCAGAAAAACATCCAGACGCTGCTTGTCTTCTTTCTCAAAATGGAAGGACTCGATCCGGTCACCCACTCTGCGCCTCGTCTTCAGTCGGCACATGTGCCTCATCTTCGGGCAGTGTAGACATCGCAGCTCGCTTCTTATCGGACCGTTCTTTGAGCCAGACCCCAAGCAGCAGCACCGCCACGCCGACAGAAATGCTCGCATCGGCCACGTTAAAAATCGCAAATTTCCCAACAGAGATGAAATCGGTAACCTGGGCAAAGGCCAACCGGTCAATCAAATTGCCGGCAGCACCCGCGAACTGCATTGCCATGGCCACGCGCAGCCACCAATCGTTTCTTTCCGTACGCGGAAAATAATAGAGGATCAACAGGATGACGATAATTGCCAGAATAGTGAAAACCAGGTTACCATTCTGAAATATGCCAAATGCCGCACCGGTGTTATACCAGTGCCGAATACGAGCATAAGGCAGCAACCATGCTAGTCGATCCGGCAGCCAATCGGTGCCCAGCGGGATTTTTGCCCGCACAAGGGCTTTCGTCCACTGGTCAAGGCCGATGATGACCGCGCCAATCAAAAACAGGATTAGATAATCATAGCGGTGATCTTTCAGAAAATTGAACACAGTGCCCAAGTTCAAACGCTTCGCCCGAACTGTCGGTTGGGGAGATTCCATTAAGTTTTATTCTCCGTGATATACACGCGCGGCACGCGCGTGTTGATATTCGTTAAAATCTCGTACGGTATTGTACCAGCCCAGTCAGCCAAATCCTGGGCGGTAATCGCCTCGCTGCCCGATTCGCCGATGAGTGTCGCCTCATCGCCATTGAAGGCTGAATTAGATTCGATGTTGACCATCATCTGGTCCATGCAGACACGTCCCACCTGCGAATATTTCTTGCCGCGAATGATAACCTGCGTCTTGTTCGACAGACTGCGGAAATACCCGTCACCGTAGCCGACCGGGAGCGTGACGATGCGTACCGGATGATCAGATTGCCAGGTGAATCCGTAACTGACCGGATGCCCCGACTTGACTACTTTGAAATACGCCACGCGAGACTTCCAAGAGAGCACCGGCCGGACCTGAACACTGCGCGCCGCTTCCGAAGAGGGATAAACTCCATAGAGCATGATCCCGGGCCGCACCATGTCAAAATGGCTTTCCGGTAGATGTAAAATCGCGGCCGAGTTCGCCATGTGACGGATAGGCATGGACAAATTGTGGTTCTCGTAGAAACGCAGGACTTCGTTAAACCGTTCCAACTGCAGACGGGCATGCGTCAGGTTGGGCGAGTCGGCGTTGGCAAAGTGGGAGAAAATCCCTTCCACTTCAACATTGGCGCACAACAGTGCAGTCTCCTGGATTGTGTGAGCGCTATAATAATGGACCCCGATCCGTTCCATCCCGGTGTCAATTTTCAGGTGGACTTTCGCCTTCACACCCATCTGACCGGCGATCACGTCACTCTGCTCCAGCCGTTCCACGGAAGAAGCCGTCATGGTTAGATCGTGCAGAAGGTAATGCGGGACCTGGTCGCCCCAGATACCGCCGAGGACGAGGATGGGGGCAGTCATACCCAGTTCACGCAGAAAAATCCCCTCCCTCCAGCACCGCCACACCGATATAATCCGCCTGGTAAGGGAGATGTTTCGACACCTCAGCCAGACCGTGTCCGTAGGCATTGGCCTTTACGACGATCATCACTTTTGCTGGAGCAACGTGGGCGCAAATGGTCTGTAAATTCTGGCTTAGACGAGTCAAATTGACTTCGGCCCAAGTGGCGCGTATATCGCCGTTGGTGGTAATGACTGCCTGATGAATTTGCATGGGAGCGATTGTACTGCTTCTTTCAATAATTTGGGAATTTTGGGAGTGGCTATTTCTGGTAT
>JADGQD010000130.1 GCA_017882065.1 Anaerolineales bacterium
AAACAATGTCAGATCGTATCATCGGCACAGTCAAATGGTTCAATGGAAGCAAGGGCTATGGCTTTCTCACTCGCGAAGGCGGCCCGGACGTCTTTGTCCACTTCTCCGCCATTCAGGGCGAAGGCTTCAAGAACCTCGAAGAAGGCCAAAAAGTCGAATTCACAGTGGAACAGGGTCCCAAAGGCCCGCAGGCCAGCAACGTGACTTTGATCACCGCCTAATCACGCTGAATGCCAATAAAAAAATTCCTGAGACGAAAGTTTCAGGAATTTTTTTATTGGGAAAGATGGGCTATTTTTCAGTTCCAGCACGATTTCCTGCAAGTGCGGGGGCGTATGGTATGCTGAAGAAACTTTTCGATCTGGCATATCGGGAGCATGGTTTGCCTGCTACTTCTTCTTGCATAAATCTGTGAACATGCCATGATCGAATTGCTCGTAATTCATGGAATTTTGGTTCAGATATTCACGCATTACCCTGCAAGAATATTATAGCACCTGCTCCGGCCCCCCACGACTCCCCCTGAATGAGACTAAGGATAACTCAACCCATTTCCAAAAATCTCCCAGCCATGTTCCAGCGCAAAAGCCTTCAACTTTTCATCCGGGTACACCGCCACAGGACGATCAGCGTGTTCAAGCAGGGGAATATCCATAACAGTATCGCCATAGGCCACATCCACGCGTTCCACACCCAGGCGACTCAACACCTGCTCGATCTTTTTCTCGTTCGCCACCAACTCACCAACCATCTTCACACGTCCGTTCACAATCTCAACTGGCGTACCGATCGCTTGCGCGCCGATGCGCTCTGCAAACGGCTCAATAAATGGCTCAACCACACTGCTGGCAATATACACCTGGGCGCCCCGTTCGCGGTGCTCGACCAAAAGCCTCACCACATCTTCGCGGCGCTTTTTCCACAGGTCATGCTCCACCACCCACTCCGAAGCATGACGCAACTTCTGCTCATTTGCGTTTTTGATATAAGCCAGACTCTTGATCATCAAGTCCTGCCCCCACTTTTGCCAGTCTATCAGTCCATTCCTGGCGAGGAAATAGGAGGGGGTAATCGCAGCCATATAAAATTTCGCACGCAATTTGCTCTGGTTATGTTTCACCCAATCCACGAGACCCAGGAACGGAGAGCCGGTGGTCAATGTGCCCATCATATCTGAAATAACGATCATCTTTAGTCTCATCTCAAAAAAAACAGTGGGGTGTTTTTAGCGGGCAAAGCCCGCTAAAAACACCCCCCACTCCATCTTTTTACGAAATAAATAGCTCTAATTTTCTGAAGAGGGAACTGGTTTCTCTTCCGGCTTAATATTCCTCTTGATCTCTTTAAGCCGTGTTTTTTCAGCCTTCTTTTTTTTCTTTTCACGTTCTTTTTGACGCTTTTCGTATTTATAGTTTACGGTTGGCAAGGGTTCATCCTTCTGGAATATTCTTCCGCATGATTTTTTGAGTCGATCCTCGATAATTATAGCACCCTTGCAAGACTCTTACTGCTTCTTGTATAAATATGTGAACTTTGAACGATCAAGATACAATCAATTACAGCAATTTGGATTCAGTTATTTACGCAGTACCCCGTAAATACCTTCTCCGGATTTCAACCGGGAACGGGCCAGCACCGCCGCCATAATACCCGCCAGCCCCCACACCACCAGATAAACCGAATAAGACAGCGTCATCACAGGCTGTGTCATGCCAGCCAGGATGTGGACATTGTTGCTCGTGACCGAGTCCGCACCCGAGTGCCACAGGCGGGAATATTGCCAGGGTTCGTCCACCGTCCACAGGTTGACCCACAACCCAGAACGCTGATAAGCCTGGATCATGCCATTCGACAGGCCGAACTCGCTGTTGACCACCTGGTAACCGGCTGCAACCAGTTCCTGCGGAGCAGGGGTCCGGCTGTAGTCGATCCCGGCGGATAGGATAGCCTGCGGCAGAGCAGCGCGCACCACGTGGATATCTTTCGGGCCAACCAGGATCCAGGTGCTGGCCGCAGCGCCTGAGGTCCGTATCTCCGCCAGGCAAAGGTTGAGCGTTTGGTTCGCAAAGGGATGGTCCGCGGACGGGATGCGTAAATCGTACACAAAGCGCAAATTGTTGGCCTGCAGGATGGCAAGCACGTCTGCCAGGGCCGGGACTGGTTCGCGGTGATATGACGCAGCCTGCTCCGGCGAGACGAGGCCAGAACCAATCGTACCGAATGGGTCCTGATCCACAAACCATTGACCGGCGTTGAGTTGAGCCAACTCATTCCAGGTAAAACTATCCGCTGAATCCTTTATCCGCTGTGGAAAGATTTCGGCAACGTTCGTCGTGCGCACCAGGGTGGAATCGTGCATCAAGAACAGAATCCCGTCCCAGCTTATCGAGATGTCCGTTTCGAGGCCGTAAACCCCCAAGTCGGCGGCCTTTTGCATGGAGGCCAGCGTATTTTCCGGTGCCAGCATCGAAGCACCGCGATGGGCGATCAACAGCGGCTTCTCCGGCAATAGTCCACGCAATACAGCCCCCGGTGTCCAGAAAACGGGGACCAACCAAAGGAAAACGAGCAGGCCCGCAGCGAGCCATTTCTTCCAGAGTTTCGTTTGCCGGCCCAGCCAGTTCTCAAGCCCCCAAGCAGCCACGAGCAAAAGGGTGGTATCCACAAAGAGACGGAAGTATTGCACGAACTGTCCCAGCCTAGCCACCTGGACCGGGTTCTGGAGAAACAGGACGATAAAACTGCCGTAGAAAAACAACAGATAAAATCCACTAACGAGGCGAGAAAGCCAGGCCGGACCCGCCTTGCGACCATACTTTTTCAAGCCCAGATGGATTGCACTCCACAGACCAATGAGCGCAGTGAAAATGATAAAAATGAGCAGGTAGGGCAGGGGCAGGCCGGTCGTATCCGACAGGAATTCATTGACCGCCTGTTGAAAGGAAAGGTTGGTCAACCAGAAAGCGAGGAAAACAAAGGCGTGAAGAAAAACGATCCAGTCCATGCCTATTCTCCTGTCAGAAAGGTAAGAGCAAGCCAATTCCGAAACTGGCCGCGTTTAAGGCGAAACTGACCAAAAGCGCTTCGCCAAACCTGATAGTCTTCCGCTGGGCCAGGAATAACCCGCCCGCCTCCACCAGCCATACGACCAGTTCGGCGAAGAGCACCGTGAGGATAGAATACTTTCCGCTGAACCCGCTGACCGTCAGCCACAGGGCTGGTTGAGTTACGAGGTTTAGAAGCAGGATGACGGTCAGGACGAGCACGGCGGGGCGTTTGCGCCAACCCACGTAAAGCGCACCGAGCAAGAGCTCCACTGCCAGCGTTGTGACCAGTCCGCGCGTCAGCAGGAGGCTGACAAGCACATACGGGATTGTAAGAATCCAAGCGGCAATAAACCATCCGAGCAGTGACTTGAATGTTGCCTCCGGGTTTCCCGCCTTGACCAATAGCACGACCAGAATGACAAGAATGGCGGTAGTCAGACAGAAGAAGCTTAAGCCAAGGAGCAGATTGAGAAACGT
Organism: Anaerolineales bacterium; assembly: GCA_017882065.1. Classification (GTDB taxonomy): domain Bacteria; phylum Chloroflexota; class Anaerolineae; order Anaerolineales; family Villigracilaceae; genus UBA877. Next base: position 3,525 of record JADGQD010000130.1, read on the forward strand.
GTTTCCAGACACCGGCCAGGTTGCGCCGCCAAATAGTTCCACCACCTGCATGTGATCGGCGTACACGGTGACCTTGTATTCAGAAGCAAATTGCGTTTTCGTGAAAATGTTACTCTGACGGGTCACGCCGTCCGAAAATTCCAGGACGAGGCGGTGATAGTCACTGTAACCATATGCCATGGAAAAGCAAGAAGCAGTAGAACATTCAAAATGTTGAGGTCCAAGTTGCTGGAGCGGTGCGGCGTTTGCGCAGTCAGCATCGGTACATTCCAGCAAAGTGCCTGAAGAGATCTCCGCTGCCGGATTAATCTCATAGATGAATGAAAAACTCATGGTGGGTTTCGGCCCGGTATCCGCACGGGCGGATTGAGGTGGGAGCATCACGAGCAAGCCTGCCAGTAAGAGAACGGGCAACCATAGTGTTACGGATTGTTTTTTCATGGCACTCCCTCTGGTAACAGCAGATAAAAATATTGTTTAGATGCGCAAAAACCATCCATCCTGAACAATTGTAATGGAATAATCCTTCTAATGCCCATCAGTTCCCAACCATCAGGAAAGCACAAAAAGGCAGGCCCTTGTCGCTCAACTGCAATTTCGCAGTCTGCTCAACGGACGGGCCAAGCCTCGTTTCCAGGAGAAATGCATCCATCCGGCACAATTCGGGGTGGTCGGCGACAATTGCCGCATACGGACAATGCCCCAGGATGAGGCGCGGTCCCGCGGCGCTCGCTTCCCAGCGCGCCTGGTAATGTAATTCGTTCAGTCGAGCGACCGCCCGGATCAGCCGCTTCATAACCGGGACCTTTATATCCGTGACACCCGCCAGCCGCTCTGCCACGGACCTCAAACCGGCTTCCCGCCTCTCGTCTGCCGCGCCGCCCAGCCAGCTGTCGAGCAGCGTCCCGGCCAGTTTATCCAACCCGTCCCCCAGCACCCGCCGCGATAACCCGTAGACATGCAGCGGCCTCCCCCGACCCTCTTTCCGCTGGCCGACAATCTCAATCAGATCATTTAATTCCAATACTGCCAGATGATGGCGAATATTCGCCCCGGTCATCCCCAGCAGGCTACTCAATTCTCTTACCGAAGCCGTCTGGTGTTTGCGGAAGTAGTCAAGAATGCGCATGCGAGTCGTAGATTTCATCCTGTTGATTATACCAATTATGCAAATATATATTTGCATAATCGAATTGACGCACCATCATCTCTCGGATATAATCCGTCCGATTTGCACTGATTATTCTCGTCCCAGGAGAATCCACATGGAATCGAACGAACTGAATTCCCCCGAAAATGAAATTCCTCCCGAACTGCAAGCGCAGGTCGCCATCACCAGCCTCGACAAAATTTACAACTGGGGCCGGAGCGCCTCCGTATGGCCGCTGATGTTTGGACTGGCCTGCTGCGCCATCGAAATGATTTGCGCTGCCGCCAGCCGTTTTGACATAGCCCGCTTCGGCATGGAAATCATGCGCCCATCCCCGCGCCAGAGCGACCTGATGATTATCTCCGGCACGGTGACGAAGAAAATGATCCCCATCATCGTGCGCCTGTACAACCAGATGCCGGAACCGAAGTACGTTTTGGCAATGGGTGCCTGCGCTTCTGGTGGCGGCCCCTTCAAAGAAGGTTATAACGTCGTCTCCGGCGTGGACAAGTTCATTCCGGTGGACGTATACGTCCCTGGCTGCCCGCCCACCCCGCAAGCCCTGCTCAACGGCCTGATAAAAATCCAGGAAAAGATCAAGTGTGAACCCATCAAGACCGCCCGCTGGTATCAGAAAGGCCCGGATATGGCCGAAATACCTGTCCCGATGCTTGGCCCGGATCTGATTGATCCGCGCAAAATTCCACTCATCCAGAACGGCAAAAAGAACTAGGAGACGAACGTGGCAACCCCTGCGCCTGCTCAGACCCTTGACCTGTCTGCCCGTTTCCCTGGTGTTCTTAGCCCCGATACCCGCCCCGGTTACTCTGGCTGGATTTTGGATAATTCCAATTTGCTCGTATTTGCTACTGCATTGCGAGACGAACTCGGCTACGATTACCTCTCCTCCGTTACCGCAGTGGACTATCTGCCCGAAGGCAAGATGGAAGTGGTTTACCATGTTTACAAGACCACCGGTGGAGCGGGCGTTGTGTTCAAGATCCAGGTCCCGCGGGCGGACCCGATAGAAGTCTCTTCGCTGGTCTCCATTTATCCAGGCGCGGAACTCCAGGAGCGCGAAGCCTGGGATCTGTTCGGCATCAAATTCACCGGCCATCCCGATCTGCGCCGCATCCTGATGTGGGAAGGCTTCGCAGGTCATCCCATGCGTAAGGACTGGCACGAGCCTTACTTCGAAGAAGAAGCCAAGCCCTTGAAATCTCGCTGGCCGGAAGGCAAGATGATCATGGCCGAGAGCAAGAACCTGTACGGTGACAATATTGCCTACCCCGCTGGGTTCAACCCGGAAAGCCAGATCTTTGATCCAGAGAAAGCCCTCTATGCGGCCCTACGCACCTATCAGAAAGACGAGGTCGG
>JADGQD010000131.1 GCA_017882065.1 Anaerolineales bacterium
TGCGCACTCTAATGGGCTGGGCTGTTTGATGAGGTTTTGGACGGAGAAGTCGCCGTCCGTCAGCGTGCATTGACCGGTCAGGAGAGCCTCAAACACGACATGCTCCAGCCCGGTTCGCAGGTGGTCAGCGTGGGTGCGTGGTTCGAAGGCGACAGCGCCATCGGGAGTGGTGGGGGCGGCACCGACAGTCAGGGATACCAGGAGCTGAGCTATACGTACGCGAACACGCCGCCTGCCGGTAAATTGACTGTCGTGCTCTCGATCCAGATGGTGCTTGTGTCCGGTCCCTGGTCCGTCACCTGGCAGCCGGACGTGCTGCCCACCGCGGCTCCCAGCCTCCAGGCAACGCCAAACTCTGTTTGCGAGGTGACGGAGGATAATCGGCCTCAGCTTGCCCCTGTCCCGGCGAGCATGCCCGGAAAGGTGCTGCTCTACCAGAAGCTGGAAGAAAGTGGTACCTGGGGCATAGTCCTCGCCAACCTGGATGGCAGCCAGAGGCAGGTCGTCGCCCAACTTGGAAACTGGCCCGCCCTCTCTCCGGATGGCACACGGGTGGTCTATTCCTACGACGTGTTGTATATGGCTGACCTTCAATCCGGCCAGGTGACGGCGCTGCCCGGTACCAACGGCAACGATTACAACCCGCTCTGGTCGCCGGATGGGAAATGGATTGCGTTCATCAACAGCGTCAACGGGATGCATATCTCCCTGATCGCACCGGATGGTACCCAGTTGCGTCGCCTGTTCGACGACTCGAACCATGGGGCACTGGCCGGATGGTCGCCGGACGGTGCACAGTTGTATTTCACCGCCCCTGGCCTGGAAGGACAGACCCTGTATGCAATTGACCTGGCGACCGGTGAAGTAAAGACCTTGTTTATCCTGGAGGACGCCTCGTTCAAAGCTCCCAACGCGACGGTTTCGCCGGACGGCACCTGGCTCGCTTATCGCGATCTTGCCATGAACGTGTATCTCGTGCGCATGGATGGCACGGATCGCCATCTGGTTGCCAGCGGGTCCAGCACCATTGTCTGGAGTGGAGATTGGTTGGGAATTGGCTTATTGAATTTCAACGCTGAGGATACACTCGTGCTCCTTCAGCCTCAGACTTGCCAGGCCTTCATACTGCCGGAGCTGCATGGTTATTTGGAAGGGCTGCATTTACCCTAGACCATATCTCTCGAAAGCCCCCTGATCGACTAGGATAATAACCGCCAAGGCGCGAAGAATACCAGGATAACATTGGAAAATCTTCGCAGCCTTGGCGGCTTCACGGGGTGGGTATTGCCGCTTGAACCTAAAGGCGATATTATGCGGGTAGTTCAGTTTTCGATTTAACCTATTCAGATACCCAATTTTTGGATGGGTTGGTCAGGCGAAATTGACCAGAATAATTAGCTTCATACTGGAAATAATGTCGCCGTATTTCGCTCCGATAATGGGTATACAATGAAATTTGCATATCCTTAAAACTGGAATTACTTATACCTCAAATCGATTGTAGCGTTCCTAAACACAGACGGCGGGTCTCTTCTGGTTGGTGTAGAAGATGATGGCACTGTTCTAGGTATTGAAGTAGATGGTTTCCCCAGTGAGGATAAATACCTTTTAGGCGGCTCCCATGCGCCAAAGGACGGGCTAAGAAGCCCGTCCCAAATATATTTTCATTAAGCATTAGGGATTATGCAGATTCTTTCATCTAACCGGCTTTGGCCGATGCGGCTACCCTTGTGCGGAGCCGGTACAACTGACCTTTCTGTGATAAATTCAGACCGGCGATGTAAAAGTAACTGACCGAGTAGACCAGCAACCAGGGCATGGACTGCCAGCCGAGGCGCGCTGTCAGGATAATGCCGGTCAAGAGGGCGTAAAAGCCCAGTCCTAATTCGGCCCATATCATTGGACTGATTGGCATGGCATAGCGGTTGATGACTGAATGGTTTTTGGAATTCGTCAGATTGAATTTGGGTGTGCGAACGAAAGTCCCGCGGCTCTTACCGAACAGACCTTCCAGGACCCCCACAGTGTTGTTGAGTGACAGGCCGAAACCGATGACCGTCAGGATGGGAATCAGCCGCAGACGGTCGGTCAGGCGTGGCAGGTGTTCGGTGGCGGAAAGCAGGTACATTAGTGGCGGCGCGAAAGCGGCGATCATCATCAATGGAATCCATTTGAATATCTGGGGTGTGAAAATTCCGACCGGCAGCATCAACAGTAGCGTCCCCAGCATGAGCGGATGAACAAAATAGCCGGTGATGTGGACGAGTCCCAGCACTTTCTTGTACCAGGGCGCGTCGGACTTTAGTAATGGTTGAATCAGTTTCTTCAGGGTCTGGAAACTGCCTTTGGCCCAGCGGAATTGTTGTTTTTTGAAGGACTCGATCTGGGCTGGCAATTCCGCCGGGACGACCACGTCGGGCAGGTAGTCAAACTGCCAGCCGCGTATCTGCGCCCGGTAGCTCAAGTCCAAATCTTCGGTCAGGGTATCAGGCTGCCACCCGCCGGAATCCTCGATGCAAACCTTGCGCCACAGCCCGGCTGTACCGTTGAAGTTCATGAACAGGTGATTTCGTGAGCGGGCTGTCTGCTCGATAACGAAATGTCCGTCAATCCCCAACGACTGCGCCAGGGTCAGAGTGTTGAACTTGTCGTTCAGGTGGCCCCAGCGGGTTTGGAGACAGCCCAGTCGCGGGTCATGAAACTCGGGGACGGTCTTCTTGAGCCAGTCGGCGGGTGGGACGAAATCGGCGTCGAAGACAGCAATCAGCTCACCCGTGGCGGCTTTCAGGCCTTCAGCCAGCGCACCGGCCTTGAAACCGCCCTGGGTGCTGCGATGGAGCAGTTCGATATCCAAGCCTTTGGCGGCGTGCTTGTTCACCAGGCGTCGGATCATATTGGTTGTATCGTCGGTCGAATCGTCCAACACCTGAACCTGCAACCGGTCACGCGGATAGTCGAAACTGGCAATGGCATTAATCAGCCGTTCAACGGTGTAACGTTCGTTAAACGTGGGCAGTTGCACGGTCACACGCGGCCACTCAACGGGGGGTGTCCCGCCGCTGCGGCGATTTGGCCGGTTTTTTGTCTGCAAGTAAAGAATGACCGAGACTAGGTTGTTCAACCCATAAACGGCCATTCCGACCAACGTCAGCAAATATAAAAAATCAATAATACCAAGAAAAACCTTCCACATAATCTCCATCCTTTGATTTTTGGGTAAGGCAGATGCCAAAATGTCGCTCGCGGCGGTCATGCCTTCCAACTCTTTTCTTACCGAGTAGAATGCCTCGCCTTACGTCAACACTCCGTGGTGCCCTCACTGTACCAGAGTAGTACGCCCAACTTATAAGTATCTCGACTCTCTATCCTATCTTGCATGACCCTCTATAAGCTTATGCTCTTTATCATAATACAACAAACACTCCCCGGCCACATCCATCGGTTGGGGAGTATTGTTCTCCGCCACTTGGGGGAGATTCGGAGGGTCAGGTGACGAGTTTATGTCTTAAGGCGAGGGCCACGACTTCGATGTGGCTGGACACACCTAACTTGGTAAGAATATTGCTCACGTGGGATTTGATTGTGGATGGACTTACGATCAGTCTTGCGGCGATCTGCGTATTGTTCAAACCTTCAACCATCCAGGCCAGCACTTCATGTTCGCGCTCCGTCAGGTCGAGACCAGGTACCGGCGGTTGATTGGCTGTCTCGACCAAGGCTTGAGCAGCCTCGGGAGAGAGAGTAGCGCGACCAGCGTGTGCAGCAGTCAGAATGGGGTTGACGGAACAGTATTCACGGTCCAGTTACCTGTTACCAAATTGTAACAAGCCGGTCATAACCCGAGGATAGCAGGGGAGTATAATGAATATGCGCCATTGAAACCATGAATCCGGCCTATCTTTTTACGTAAAGGTGATATACCTATGAAGATAGCAGAATCCCATAAGTGCTGTACTATCCAAATGAAACCTAAAATTGTCTTACTCCATTTGATCCTTGTATTGTTTTTCCTCACTGCAGGTTGTACCGGAGTATCTGTAACTATATTTCCAACTGCCACTCCTTCCATTCTTCAAACAACTAAGAAATCCACACCAATCTTCCAGCCTTCCGAGACCCTTGAACCTTCGCCCACTTTTCCTCCTTCCCCCACCCCCATCCCTGACTCGTGGCTCACATTCACGGATGCATCCTTCCACCTGAAATTCCGCTTTCCCGAAAATTGGCAACCGGAATCGCCAACTCATTACAGCGGTCCAGATGGATACTTTGAATTGACGCAACAAACCTACCCAGCTTCCGAATTTGATTCTATATCCACCTTCTGTATCCTCGAGGCAAATCAAAATAAGGCGGTTGCTCTTGGAGTTCTTCCTTATGTAACAACCTGGCAGGGAGTGGATCCACAAATGCAGATTTCCCTAGGCAGCGGCTGCACGATAACTCCCGGCGGCGACACGCTTCCGACTCCTCGTGACCAGGCAGTCTTATATGCGCGCTATCCTCAACCCTGGTCCCGTGACACATTGCTGGTCTTGCGCACGGATTCCAAACACTTTGACAGCATCCTGCGCACATTACAATTCATCGGTTCCGTCACACCTACTCCGCATCCCGTTAACGTCTATGACTCGCCTGCTTGCAGCTTGCCTCTGGCTGATCCGGATGTCAAGATAACTCGTACATCTGCATTGACCATTACCGAATACCCTCTCGTAAACGCAGACTGCGACCCCATGGCCCATTTCGACGGGTTTCAAGCCCATGTACGTTCCATGGGATTGGATACCTTCGCCAGATATTCTACCGATCTCGTTCTTAGAGCAGAGGAGGCTGATCGCTTGCTGGAGCCGTTTGGGTATCGCCTGGTAGTTCGCCAAACTGAATTGGGTGGAGGCAATCCTGTTCTGGCCTCCAAACAGATCACTGTTTTGGATCTTTATCGGGATGATGAACAACTGATGGCCAACATCAACCGGGTCGGCCCCGTCTCGGTCAAGGCTTCCGCAGATGATTTTATCTTTTGGGTGGAAGATACATATAATAATATTCCACCCACCGAAGTGCGCCGGACTACGCTCAATACGATTAATTGGTGGGAAACTGGTTTCAATACGGCTTGGGTCGGATCTGATCTCATCAAATACGAATACGATATGAAAACTCATCTCTCCCCAGCGGGAGCCCCCTCTCAAGCTATTGTCAATCGCAATGGTCAACCTGTCTATTCCTTTGCCATATCACCGCCTGGCTCCGCCGGTTACCCGATTCAATGGTTATATTCATGGCATGGTCATTGGATTCTGGAGGCGGATAATTCTTTGGTGGAAGATGGCGAACTCCAAAATTCGAAACTCGGCTATTCCGAGATCTTCAATTGGCACCCTGTGAAAGACAAACCATTTTACTTTTACAGGGAAGGCAATTCCTATGGTATCTCATTTGACGGTCAGGCCTTGCCTCCGCATTATGACGATGTAATGCATGGGTTGTTGTGTTGTGACTGGGCAGCCTACAACATAAACAGTCTCTCCAACGGAGCCTGGTTCTATGCCCGGCGAGCCGGTATCTGGTATCTCGTCTCCGTATTGGCAAATGAATGAAAAAACCTCTTCCAGTTTTTCTTTCGTGAGCGGCCTGCTTCGTTGATACTTAATTAATGGAAGGGTATTCTCGATTCAATTAGCTGTTACAAAATCGTAACAAACCGGTCATAACTTTAGAATAGCGGGGGAGTATAAAGAATATGCGCCATTGAATTCTTGAATCTGGCCATATCTTTTTACTCAAAGGAGGATACAACTATGAAGCGTATTGTTTGCCTAATTTTAGGGTTGTTGCTCTTTTTATCCGCTTGCGGCACGCTCGAAATCAGCGTGGATCGTACGCCGACTCCTAATCTGGGCGCAACCGCCGAGGTTGGCACGCTGCAAGCTCAGAACGCCCAACTGGCAACCCAAAACGCTACGCTCAATCCTGTTTCCGCAC
>JADGQD010000019.1 GCA_017882065.1 Anaerolineales bacterium
AGAGTGGTTGCCTTTGCTCAAGAAAATTCGCGCGGCTGGAAAGCTATGCCAGGTGACGGTCACATCAGAGGGCGCATTGACCATCATCCGGGAATTGGGCGGCAAAGGCTTTTGCTTTGTTATTGACGAACCACAATTGACTCCTGCCGAGGGGCAGGCATTTTTGGAGGAATTGCAGGGGATGGAAAAATAAAAACGGGAGGCCAGATGGCCGCCCGTTTTGCTCGTGCGCCCGGCATGGGCGTTGGCTAAAGGGTGAAAGACCCCAATGGAGGTTGATTGCACCAACCATTAGCGGAAGGCAAGGGCGTTGTCGTGAGGCAAGGTCTGGAGGAAGCCGGAAGCAAACCTGCGACTTGAGGAACACGAACCGTATGCGAGGCTAGTCCAGTCGGGCGAGTTGGCAAGCGACAACGAAGCCCAATGCGATCAAGGGCTGGACGGAGTAAATGCGGCGAGGATGCAGGGAAAGTCAACGTTCTTACCCGGGGAGACCTGCTGTCGGGCTACAGGAGTAGTAACCTTGTCCGAGAGGACAAGCTGAGGCAACAGGAGTCAGCAGAGGCCATAATGTACCAGCTAGGAGAAGTTAATCCGCTGGGAAGGGCCGAACGGAAAGTGAGCCTGGAATGGAAAGTCGTTGGAATGAGCGAAGAAGGCAGAATTTCCCTGGATGGGGAAACTTCTGGGTAGCGAAGCAGGTGAAGCCTGCGGGATGAACCAGAGGGCTGAGCTATTCCTGGCACAGACCATCAACAAAGGCTAGAGGGCCTTGCCCTGACACTGACCGAACCGCCGGATGCGGACCCGCATGTCCGGTGGTGTGAGAGGAGGGCGCTAGCCCCGCCCTCCTACTCGATTCTACTTCTTGAGTTCATCCGGGAAAAGCAGGTTTACCTCGTTACTTTCGCTCCGGGTAAGCATCCCCTGTCCATTCAGGATTTCCCTGAATTTCAGCAGATACGGCGTTTGCAGGTGGATCTCGCGCGCATACATGTCGCGGTAGATCTCCAGAAGGGTGAAATGCGTGGAATTTGCCTGGTCTTGGAAAACTTCGAAACGCAGGATGCCTTCTTCCAGAGTACTGTTCCTGGCATCTTCCAGGACGGCGACTTTGTAGGCCTCGATGAATTCGGGTTTCACGTAGTGATTGATTTGAAAAATGAGCATAACTGTTTCCTCTATTCTGGAATGTCCTTCTCTTCGGATAGAAGCATCACTTTATACGCCTCGGCATATTCCAGCCCGTGTTCCTTGCCTTCTTCTGCGGCCCACTCGCGGATCATTTTCTCAGGGTCCCAATCCCCCAACTGGCTGACATGTTTCTTCAACGCGGAGATTTTAATCTCAATCGTCGCGGCGATGTCAACCCACGTGTCGGACTTCTCCGACCCGTGGACGTACAGCCTTTTAACTTTGTGCGGTTCATAACCTTCTTTGAGTAAATCGGTAAAGATGAGCCGCGTCTCGGAGGACGGGAAGACTGCGTACAGGGCGGCCTGGGCCGCGGCGCGGTGGTCGGGGTGGTTGATATAGCCGTTCCCATAGAATACGCCCTGAGGGTCGCCGGTTACGACCGCCTCCGGTTTGTACCGGCGGATGAGACGCGTCAATTCGTGGCGCAATCTCAGGGTCGGTTCCAGTTCGCCATCCGGATAATGCAAGAAAGCAGTTTCCCGGATTCCAAGGGCGGCGTTGGCACTGGACTGCTCGGTTTCGCGCAGACGAGCGAGTTCCGGCTTATAGTCTGCATCCCTGGACGGTTCGTTCGACCCGGCCTCTCCGCTGGTGACGATGACAGATACCACCTCGCACCCGGCTTGTACCCAGCGGGCCAGAGTCCCGGCGACGGTGAATTCCTGGTCGTCCGGATGGGCGTGGATGGACATCGCCCGTTTTGGGAAGTATTCTTTTTCGCTCATGGGGATGATTGTACCCGATTCATCCTGCGAAACAAAACAGAGGCCATCGAAGGTCTCTGTTATCGGCGGCTGGCGGGCGGGCGCTTTCCGATTAACCCATCTTTACCCCAGCTCCATCCGTGGCGCGGCAAATATAAATCTCAGGTTGGAGCCCGGTTTTTTGAGTGTAACCGGCAGCCAGGTGGCGGGCAAAGGCTTCGGCGGCTTCCCCGGCCACCAGGTTGACCGTGCACCCGCCAAAACCAGCCCCGGTGAGACGTGCCCCGTAACAACCCGGCAGCGACTCGGCCAGCGCCGCCATCACGTCCAGTTCGGGGCAGGAGACCTCATACAGGTCGCGCAGGCTGGTGTGGCAGGCGTTCATCAGTTCCCCAAATCGGACGGCGTCATTATTTTCAAGCAGTTCGACCGCCTGCTTGGTGCGGGCAATTTCCTCGACGATGTGCCGTGCCCGCTTTGCCACGATGTCCGGCAGGCGGTCGGCGAACCGGCGAAATTGCTCCACGCTCACGTCCCGCAGCGCTCGAATCCCGGGCAGGTATTCCTGCAAGATCCGCACGGCTTCTTCACAGGCGGCGTGACGTTCATTATAAGCGCTGCCCGTCAATGACCGGCGCACGGATGTATCCGCAATGACGATAACCGCTTTCTCCGGCAGGCGCACCGTCCGCCATTCCAGCGAACGGCAGTCGAGATACAGGAGGCGGTCTTTCACACCGCAGGCCGAAGCGAACTGGTCCATGATTCCGCAGTTCAGGCCCACATATTGGATCTCAGCTTTCAGACCAATCTTTGCTAGTTGGATGGGGGCGACCGTCCAGCCGCCCAGTTTTTCCCAGGCCACGCCGAAAGCCATCTCGACCGAGGCCGAGGAACTCAGTCCGGCCCCGCGCGGTACTTCCGAGGCGAAGACAGCTTCCATGCCGGGCGTGTCCAGCCCCTCGGCGTTCAGGCTCCACATCACCCCGGCCGGGTAGCGCGCCCAAACAGAGAGCGCCGCGCCGTTTGAATCTTGCCTATCAAGAACGGATTGACGGTCGAACGAGGTTTCATCACCCATGTCGAGCGCCAGGAGCGTGGAGCTCGGCGACCCGGATTTCCGAAAAGCGACCAACGTAACCCGGTCAATCGCGGCGGGCAGGACGAACCCCTCGTTGTAATCCACGTGCTCGCCGAGCAGGTTGACCCGTCCCGGGGCGCGCGCCACAAACTCCGGGTCCGCTTCGAAACGCTGGTGGAAGGCTGCGAGGATGCGTTGTCGGAGGTCCATGTTCAAATCTCGAAACAGAGGTGTTCCATAAACAGCGGCGTGAAGGCTGCCTGTGAGGTCAGTTCCACGTAACCAATCTGCCCGGCAATCATCTCGGCCTCCCGGCGCTTATCCACCGATTCGAGCATCTGTTTTGCCCCCACTCCGGCCGCGTTGCCCACCTGTCGGAAGCGGTCCATCGGCAGGGGTGGGAACATCCCGGTGCGCACGGCTGAGCGCAGGTCGAGGTACGTACCGAACGCCCCAGCCACGATGAACTCGTCCAGGTCGGCGTACGTCAGCCTGGCGTTTTGCAGCAGGATTTCCACCCCGACCCGGATGGCGGATTTTGCCAACTGGATCTCGTGGACATCTTTGCGGGTGATGACCAAGTCGCGACTCAGACCCGTCTGCGCGGCGGCCACGAGCACGAGCTCGGACCCGGAGCCTGTTTTCAAAACCCCGGTCGGTTTGACCAGCCCGCCGTCCTGCAATGCCGCGACCACGTCCAAAATCCCCGAGCCGCAGATGCCCACCGGCGGCAGGTTCTCGATGCTTTGCCACAGGATTTTCCCGTCGGACCAGCGGGCGCGCTCGATGGCACCCGGCGCGGCCCGCATGCCTTCGCGGATGTGCGCGCCCTCGAAGGCTGGACCGGAGGCGCACGAGCAGCAGGTGACTTTGCCGTTGGCTGCCAGGCTGATCTCGGTATTTGTGCCGATATCCATAGCGATGAGGTTGCGTGGCGATTTCCATGCTTCGGTCGCTAGGAGCACGGCGATGTGATCCGACCCCACGTACCCGGCGATAACCGGCGGCAGGTAAGCCTTTGCGCCAGGACCGAGATTTAATCCCAGTTCGCTGGCGGGGATGGTCAACGGCTGGGTGATGGCCGGGGTGAAGGGTGCGTGCCCGAGCTGTTCCACCGGCAGCCCGGCGAACAGGTGGTGCATGGTCGTGTTGCCGACCAGTACTGCGTCCAAGACAGAATTGGGAGAAACGTGCGCCTCGGCGCACATCTCTGTCAGCAATTTATTCAGCGTTTCCATGAGTACTTTCTGGAGTTTTTTTGCCCCATCTGGGTCGCGTCCGGCGTAAGCGATGCGGCTGATGACATCCTCGCCGAAGGCAATTTGTGGGTTCATCGCCCCGGCTTTGGCTGCCGTCGCACCGGTTTCGAGCTGGACGAGATAGGCTGCCAGCTTGGTGGTTCCGATGTCCACGGCCAGACCGTATGCACCCGGCGTGAGTACCGCTGGTTTGACGGCGATGTGCGTCTCCAGCCCCTCCACTTGCAGGCGCTGGGCGCTGGTCAGGGACTCGGGTGGGATGTCGAGTTTTACGTCGCTGAGCGGCTCGGCCTGGCAGGCCAGGCGGATTCCGACAGCCAGGTCTGCTTCGCCCAGGGCGGCTTGCTCCACCAGCGTGGGCGGCGTCAGCTTCCCGGCAGCCAGGCGGACGCGGCACTCCTCGCACGTCCCCGCGCCTCCGCAGACGGAGGCCAGTCCCACTCCAGCGGCCTGGGCGGCGTCCAGAAGAGTATGACCGGAGTGGGCTTCACCGCGCCGGCCGAGCGGTTCAAAGTCAATGCGGAAGGTCTCAGGCATGGCGGTAGCGGCACCTTTCCCGGAGGCTGCAAAGTTCGCACAGATCGGTCTGGGCCATTTCCGGCCCGATGCCGACCACGAACGAGATGGATTTCTTCGGGACCATCATCCCGCCGGAGGTGAGCGTGATCCCGGCCCGGGAAGGGTCGAGCAGGGCGAATATCTGCGGCTGCCCGACTTCCACCGGCCATTCCGGTTCACCGGGACTGAGCGGAGCAGAGGTGGTCAGACCCTTAACCTGCGCCTGTTCCCCGATGCGCCCGCAGACCTGTTGGGCGGTTTTTTCAACAGCGGCATTGCCCAAGCCGTCGAGGGCTAATCCGAGCAGTGGATTTTTCTTCATCCAGGTGGCGGAGAGTTCTTCCAATCCCGCACCGATGGTGCAAACCGCCAGGGTGACCTGTTCTGCCCCTGCCAGGTGGCGTGCCACCAGTGGGCTGATAAGTTCTTTTCCGTCCTTCAAGAGGATCCGCTCGTGGCGATGTTCGACGACTTTGACCTTGTGGATAAGGGCTGCAGGACGGAGTATTGTAAACCCCTCGCGCAGGGCTGCCGAGGCGGCCTTCAGCAAAGCCGGTTTTTTGGCGCGGACAATTTCCGGGTCCGCGCCTTCGCCGCGCAGAACATCGTCCGCGCAGAGAGTGAAGTCAAATCCTTCCAAAAGTTCCATCAGGATGATTTTACCCCATACCCGGTGCCGCCCGGTGTGCAGATACCTTGGAATCACCAAGATACCCAGGCATTGCCCGGGTATCTGTGTTCTTTAGTGTACTTAGTATTATCTATCCTAAAATTGCTCTCGCCCCCGTCCCCGGCGGCGGGGACGTCGCCTAGAGCATATTTTTCGGATAAGTTCTTTGTTATCAGGGCAGATGAGAAGGCGTGTAATCCTGTTCGGTGATATAAAGGGTGCCGCTACCGGAATTAATGGAACCAAACGTACCGACCCAGACATCATATTGGCCCGTCCCCGGAGCGGAGATTTCAACCATTGGATTTGTTGTACCAGAGACCGGGTCGTCATCATTGCAGTACCAGATCGCACCAGGTCCATTGACGATCAGGGTTGTGTTTGATCCGTCAGCAGCGACATAGAAAACGCGCAGACGGCTGGCTGAGCCTGCGTAATCGAACCGAAAATTAGGTGCATTGGCTGCAAAGCCAGTGCAGTCCGGTCCCAGGGACAGGGATGAAACCTCCACACTACCACCACTGGTCACATCAATCGAATAAGGGTCGGGAGTGGAGTTATCGCCGATGGTTGCGCTTCCATAAGTTGGGTCGAGACTATAGTCCAAAGTCGCGGAGCCTCCAGGTAGACCTCCGCCAACGTCAGCGGGGGTCAGACTCGTCTCGGTGACATATAATGTTCCAGAAGCAAAATCACCGGACGAGTAAGTGCCGACCCTGATATTAATCTGACCGGTTGCTGGATTGGGAATGTCCACCAACGGGTCACCACTATCAGAGTTGAAATCGTCATTGCAGAGCCAGCCTCCTGTAGCATCATTGACGATAAGAGTTGTGTCGCTCCCGGTTTCGGAGACGAAGAAAATGCGTAGATTTTGAAAATTCCCGGAATAATTGATGCGGTAGTCCGGGGCGCTGGCAGCATAGCCTGTGCAGTCTGGGCCGAGGTTTGCTGAGCTAATATCTACACTACCCCCACCGGCAAAGGTAGTCTGGAATGGATCGGGCAAGAAAGTATCGGAGAGATCTGTGGTTCCATAAGTGGGATCAGCTCCTAAATCGAGTGAGCCAGTACCTCCGTTATTAGATCCGGTCGGATCAACTGGAGAGCTAGCCAGCTCGGTTACATACAGCGTGGCCGAGTCACCTCCACCGGATGTATGACTGCCCAACCAGATATCATATTGACCGGTTCCGGCGTTGAAGATGTCAATCATCGGGCCCCAGCTAATGTCACCGGAATCATCGTTGCAATACCAATTACCAGACGGGTCGCGGACGATCATGGTCGTGTCTGCGCCGGTCATTGCAACGCTGAAAATCCTCAACTGTGCGGACGGGCCGGTCCAATTCAAGCTGAAGGTTGGCGCTTTGGTGACAAAGCCAACACATCCCGTTGCGGAGCCTAGCGTTAGTGTTGATACATCGGTCGTTCCTCCCACGGTAATGGTTGTGGTATAAGGATCCGGGGTGAAGCCGGTTACCAGGCTGCCTTCGCCATTCACGGCGGCAGTGTTCGGGCTCAGACCGCTCAGGAAGGGCAGATTTAGTTTTCCTTGTGTATAAAGAACGATCCCTGCGATAAGGGCGATGCAACAAGCCAGGATGAGACAACCGCCAATGATCCCTACAACCCACCCAATCCATTTCTTGGAACCGGATGAGGGGGGTGGAGGCTGGGCTTGCATGGGTTGATTTCCGTAAGCGTTCATAGATTCTCCTGTTGTGAATACAACATGTTGGAACAGGCGTGTCTATTCATATCATTATATAATCATTTTGGAAAACTGATTTGCCTTTCAATCTCCAAAAAAGGAATCCCCCATGTAAACTGAATTAGCCCAACCTGGTCCCTTACTGGACTCTCGCGGCGCATCGGGGATTTTGGAAGTTGGGGCAGCACTTTTGGCGTATGGCTGTTCGCAGAGATCGGGTGTTTCGGATCTGAAGCGTTAAAATCAAGCCGGTTCATGTAATCCCGGTTCCAGCACGGGGCGTAGTCCCGGTTCCACCACGGGGCACGGTATAATTGCCGCATGTTCAAGGGAAAACTCACCTATCCCAATACTCCCACCGGTAACCAGGTGGACGATTACCACGGCACACCGGTCACCGACCCGTATCGTTGGCTGGAAGATGTCGACTCGCCCGAAACGCTTGCCTGGGTCAAGGCCCAGAACGAGTTGACTTTCGGTTATCTGGAACAAATTCCTGTGCGAGACAGGCTGCGCAAGCGTCTGACCAGCCTATGGGATTTTGGCCGGGCCATGACCATCTATCACCGCGGCGGCTGTTACTTCCAATTCCGCAATAGCGGCTTGCAGAACCAGGATGTTCTGTACGTTATGGACAGTCCCACTGCTTCTGGCCGCGTCCTGCTTGATACCAACACCCTCAGCGAAGATGGGACGGCAGCCCTGAATACCTGGTCAGTCAGTAACGACGGCAACTGGCTGGCGTATGCCATCTCCCATTCTGGCTCCGATTGGGTGGAATGGCGCATCCGTAACGTCGAAAACGGAGAAGACCTTCCCGAAGTCCTGGAATGGAGCAAGTTCAGTGGCGCGGCCTGGGCGCACGACAACAGCGGTTTTTATTACTGCCGCTATGCTCCCCCGGCCGAAGGGGAAGTGTATCAGGAAGCCAACTACAACCAGACGGTCTATTTCCACCGCCTCAACACCCCGCAGAGTGACGACATGCTCGTCTATGCCCGGACAGACGAGCCCGAATGGGGTTTCGGTCCCGAGGTCAGCAACGACGGGCGCTACCTGGTCATGGCTGTCTCGCAGGGTACGGATACGCGTAACCGCTTTTTCTATAAAGACCTGCAGACGAATGGAGATGTGATCGAACTCATCCAGGACCTGGAAGCTGCCTATTTCTTTATTGGCAATGACGGCCCTATGTTCTATATCCAGACCGACCGGGAGGCTCCGAAGAGCCGCCTGATCGCCATTGATGTCACCCGGCCCGAACTCCCCAACTGGAAAACACTCATTCCGGAGGGCAGCGACACCCTCGAAGCGGTTACCATCATCAACGACCAATTTGTCTCGATTTATCTGCACGATGCGCATGAACTGCTCAAACGTTTTGCCCTGGACGGCACGCAGCTTGGAGAAATCCAACTCCCCACGCTCGGCTCGGTGACGTATGGCCACGCCTCCACGCTGGCGGGCCGCCGAGAGGACAGAGAAATGTTCTACCTCTTTCACTCCTTTGCCCACCCGGTGACCATCTTCCGTTACGACTTCGAGGCGGGCAAAAGCGAAGTAATTTTCAAACCATCCATCCAGTTTGACTTCAGCCCCTACGTCACGCGGCAGGTCTTTGTCACCAGCAAGGACGGGACGAAAGTTCCGATGTTCCTCGTTCATCGCGCCGACCTGACACCGGATGGCCAGAACCCGACCCTGCTCTATGGCTACGGCGGGTTCAATATCTCGCAGACCCCGGTCTTTGAGGTTAGCCATTTGGCCTGGCTGGAAATGGGCGGCGTGTACGCGGTAGCCGTCTTGCGCGGCGGCGGGGAGTATGGCGAAGAGTGGCACAGGGGCGGGATGATCCACTCCAAGCAGAATGTTTTCGATGATTTCATAGCCTGCGCCGAATGGCTGGTTGCCGAGAAGATCACTTCAACACCCAAACTGGCAATCGAGGGCCACTCCAACGGCGGACTGTTGGTCGGCGCGTGCATGACTCAGCGCCCGGACCTGTATGGAGCCTGCCTGCCGAGCGTGGGGGTGATGGATATGCTGCGTTTCCACATGTTCACCATCGGCTGGGCATGGGTAAGCGATTATGGATGCTCCGACAAACCGGACGAGTTCAAGACCCTTTACGCTTATTCTCCCTACCACAATCTCAAGCCCGGTATAAAATACCCACCCACACTGGTCACCAATGGTGATCATGATGACCGTGTCGTGCCCGGGCATTCGTTCAAATTTGCCGCCCGTCTGCAAGCCTGCCAGACGGGCAACGCGCCGACCCTGATCCGTATCCAGACCCGGGCCGGGCATGGAGCCGGGAAACCGACCGCTATTCTCATTGAAGAGTTAGCTGATATTTATGCCTTTTTGGTCAAGAACCTGGGAATGGAGTGAGGCGGGAACAAGGCACCCGCGGCAGGGGGGCGCCTGGAGCATTTAAAAACATCAAAATCATCCGCCCGGTCAGGCTCATGCCGGGCGGATGGCTTGTTGTACCGGGTTTGGGTGGAACCTATAGTTCTGAGGTGCTTTTCACAAATTCAAGCACTTCGTCCATCTTGGCGAACGCCATTGCGGTTACCGTATCAGCTCCGCCATAATAGATGGCAATCCGTCCGGTGGGTTGATCGTAGAGCGTGGAGCACGGGAACGCCACATTCGGAACATCGCCCACACACTCGTAAACCATTTGAGGGGAAAGCAGGTAGGGGCCGCCGCGATGGATTACTTTCCAGGGTTTATCCAGATCAAGAAGAGCGGCTCCGAAGCTGTAGACGAACCCGTTGCAAGAAGTCAGCACACCGTGATAGAACAGCAGCCAGCCCTCGGGCGTTTCGATGGGTACCGGGCCGGCTCCGATCTTTGTGCTTTGCCAGCCGCCCTTGACGCCCATCACGAAGCGGTGCTCCCCCCAATGGATCAGGTCCGGGCTCTGGCTCAGGTAGATATCCCCAAAAGGTGTATGGCCATTGTCACTGGGGCGGCTGAGCATTAAATATTTGCCGTTGATTTTCCGGGGGAAGAGTACACCGTTGCGGTTGAACGGTAAAAGCGCATTTTCGAGGAAGTGGAATTTTTCAAAGTCGAAGGTGTAACCGATGCCGATGGTCGGGCCGTGATAGCCATTGCACCAGGTCACGTAATAGCGGTCCTCCAGCCAGAGCACACGCGGGTCATAGCGGTACTGGTACCGGCCAATTTCGGGGTCATTGCACAGCCATTCGATGGGATCATTTTCCAATTCCCAGGTGATGCCATTTTTGCTGAAGCCGCGATTCAGGTTCATGTCGCGCTTTTTATTGTCACAGCGGAAAACACCCGCAAAACCGTCCCGGAAGGGTACAACCGCGCTGTTGAAAATGCTGTTCGATGAGGGGATCAGGTTGCGGGGAATAATTGGGTTGGCGCTGTAACGCCAGACCACGTCAGAACAACCCGCAGGCCGTTCTTCCCAGGGAATGTTTGGCAGGGGAGAATAAACCATAAGAAAGAAACCTCCTTGGTCAAGAAAGCAGGATTCGTCAATCTCTTTACCACTTTGCGAGTCGTATTTTAACACTTAAAATTGCAGCCAGGTCCTAAAAAGATCTTGCACTATTTCTCACAAAGTAGTTGACTCGTGCTGAAAAAGATTGTAGAATGGTTAATATTGGGAGCGCTCCCAAGAACCCTTATGCCACTCACTCTTGAAGATATTGCACGTCTCAGTGGTGTTTCCCGCTCGACTGTATCGCGGGTGATAAATGCTGATTCAAATGTCAAAGATGAAACCCGCCAGAAGGTTTTGCAAGTTATCCAGAACATCAACTTTCAACCCAATCTTGCGGCCAGGGGGTTGGCAGCAGGACGAACGAATATCATCGGTCTGGTCATCCCTGCCAGCGTGGCAGTCATCTTCACGGACCCTTATTTCCCCCTCCTGATTCAAGGCGTTTCTGGGGCGTGTAATGCCCATAATCATTCCGTCATGCTCTGGCTGGCAGAACCGGAATATGAGCGTCGAACCATCCGCCAGATTCTGCATAACGGCCTGGTGGACGGGGTGATCGTATCCTCGACATTGATGGACGACCCGATCGTCAAGTCGTTGTATGAAAGTAAAATGCCGTTCATTCTGATTGGCCGTCACCCGACCCTGGATGTGAACTACCTCGATGTGGACAACGTCCGGGCAGCCCGGGAAGCGACCCAACACCTGATGCGCCTGGGCCGCAAGCGGATTGCCACGATCACCGGTCCAAAGAACCAGATTGCTAGTTACGATCGTTATCAAGGGTACGTGAAAGGCCTAAGCGACCGCAATCAACCGGTCCTGCCCGAACTCGTCGCGGAGGGGGATTGGACAGAAGCAGGTGGCTACACTGCTATGCGGCGGCTGATCCCTCATAAACCTGACGCAGTGTTCGCGGCTAATGACGTTATGGCAGCCGGCGCCTTATCAGCTTTGCGTGAAGCCCAACTACGTGTGCCGGAGGACGTGGCGGTGGTCGGGTTCGATGATACTCCGAACGCCTCCAGAACCCAGCCCCCCCTCACGACCATGCGCCAACCCATCCAATCCATGGGGTCGTTGGCGGTTGAAACTCTCATCGATATCATTGATCACCCCGGATCAGAGACCCGGCGAATTGTTGTCGCCACTGAATTGGTGATCCGGTCATCCTGTGGCACTTTGAAATCCAAATCCGAAGGAGGTGATGATAGGAAGAACCCAGTTGATCTGTCAATTCCAACGCTCAATCAGCCTTACCACTTAGTCGGCAATCCTGCCGACGAAAACCCTATTCTAAGAAGGAGAGTGAAGAATGCGTAAGTCAATGAAACGCTGGTTGCGATCTTCATGGTTGCAACCATGGTCCTGAGCTCTTGCGGTCCGGCTGTCACCACCGTGGCTCCAGCCACGAATGTTCCAGGGACTACTGCAGTGCCCTCGACCGCTGTCCCGACGCAATCAGCTGCGGACATTGCTGGATCCCTGCCCCGCAATGAAACCCTGTACTTCAATGGTCAACAGTGGGGTTCGGTTGTTGGTTGGAATCCATACTCTTCCAGCATGAATAATGCCATGGCTGTCGGCGCGAAAGATGCTGCCCGCGTCATCATGTTCGAAACCCTGTACCTGTACGACATGCTGGATGGCATCAAGGCGGCGGTGTCTGCCGATACAACGGTTGAATATAACAGTTTCGGCAGGTTTGACCATGATGCAGATATTGGCATTGTTGTCGTTGGCGAACAACCCTATGCCGAGGGCGTGGGTGATGCCAGCAACTTGCGCCTTTCAAATGCGGATATTAGCACCCTCACCAATGTCCGCGAGCGTGTTAATAAGTTGATCGTTGTTATCCTTTCCGGCCGACCATTGGTCATTACTGAGCAACTCCCGCTGGCGGATGCCTGGGTGGCGGCCTGGCTGCCCGGCACCGAAGGCGCAGGGATAGCAGACGTGCTGTTTGGCGATTATCCATTTACCGGGAAATTACCCTACACCTGGCCGCGTACCAATGAGCAGCTTCCCATCAACATCAACAATGCTGGTGACAGAACCGGCTGTGCTGGCTCACTCTTTCCGTTCGGGTACGGGCTGGAATTCGGGGAGGACACGCCGGAGATTTTGGACTGTAAATAAATGGTGACGAGATTTAGCAGGAATCATAGCTAGAGAAGGAATGCAGGGCGAATATGAATACAATCGAATTTTCAATCTTGGCTACGTGGATGATGCCTTCGCAAAAGAATCCTCCTACACCAAACAGCGCGAAACAGAGCTGGAAGTCCTTACCGACCCATCCATCAAACTAGCCATTCAAGCAAGCAACAGCGAACTGATCACCTTCGCAGAACTTCAGAAATACCTTCTGCTTTTCATCCTTCATCTTTCATCCTTTCAGAGGAACACATGTCACATATTGACGATCTTATTTCACAACTAACTCTCGACGAAAAAATATCCATGCTTGCGGGCGCGGACCTGTGGCACAGTGTTGCCATTCCACGTTTGGGCATCCCACAATTCAAAATGACCGATGGTCCAAACGGCGTGCGCGGTGCCTGGGGAAGCATGTCCACGCAATCAGTAGTCACCCCCGTTGGCGTTGCACTTGGCGCAACATGGAATCCTAACTTGGTTGAAAAAATTGGCAATGTACTTGCTGATGAATTAAAAGCTAAAGGCTCTCATGTCCTGCTTGCCCCCACTGTCAACATTCACCGAACACCCATTGCAGGACGTAACTTCGAATGTTATTCCGAAGACCCATTTCTGAGCGGTATGATCGCCAGCGCATATATCAAAGGGATTCAAGATAACGGTGTGGGCGCGTGCATTAAACATTTTGTTGCCAACGACCAGGAATACGAAAGATTCTCGATCAGCTCCGAAGTAACCGAACGCACCCTGCGCGAGATCTATCTTGAACCATTCCGTATCGCGATTAAGAATTCAAAACCATGGTCGATCATGGCCGCGTACAACCGCGTCAATGGAACCTATGCCTGCGAGAATAATCATTCCTTGCTTGAAATTCTCAAAGGAGAGTGGGGCTTTGAGGGTATCGTTATGTCGGACTGGTTCGGCACATATGATGAAGCAGTTCCTACAAGCGGACTTGATCTTGAAATGCCTGGCCCCGCACGCTGGATGTCACATGCAGTTGTAAAAAAAGCGCTTGACAATGGCGCACTCACCGAAGCCTTGATAAATGATAAAGTCCGCCGCTTGCTTAATTTGATGGAAAAAGCAGGCTTATTTGAAAACCCAACCCTGCGGCCTGAACGGGCGGAGGACAAACCCCAGCATCGCAAGATCGTTCGCGAGGCCGCGTGTGAAGCGATTGTCCTATTAAAAAATGACGGCACGCTTCCGCTTAAGAAAGTCAAATCTATTGCGGTTATTGGCCCATATGCAAATCAGACGCAAATTCTTGGTGGCGGCAGTTCAAACGTTACACCGCTTTATGTCATCACCCCTCTTGAAGGGATCAAGAATCGCGCAGGCAAAAATATCAAAGTGGATTTTGCGCCTGGATGTTTTATCCACAAAAACCTGCCTGCTCCTGCCCCCGAAACATTATCCACCTCCGAAGGACGAATTGGACTAAACCTCAGCCTGTTCAACGGAACGAAATTATCTGGCGCCCCTGTTTATTCTGAAGTGACAACCCGTGTTCAGCACGGATGGTTTCACACCTCCGTTCCCAATGCAGATCAAGAATCTTTCTCCATGCGTCTGGAGGGATTCTTCACACCCCAGGAATCAGGCACGCACATCCTCTCGCTTTCAGCCGTTGGCTGGGGCAAACTTTATCTGGATGGCAGACTGATCATAGACCATTCATCCGATACAGATATGGGCAAGCAGCTTACCAGCGAGTTAAAACTAGAAGGTGGAAAATCCTATCCCATCAAAATGGAATATTACTGGAAAGGCAACCCGCGCTACCGAGGCGTTAGCATTGGCCACGAACCTCCACAACCGAAAGATCCTATTGCAGATGCAGTGAAACTTGCAAAGAAAGCGGATGTCGTCGTGCTGGTTGCAAGCCTGACCGGCGAATGGGAATCTGAAGGCTTCGATCGTGCAGACATGAATCTCCCAGGCGCACAAAACGAACTCATCGAGCGTGTTACCAAAGCCAATAAAAATACGATCGTTGTTTTGAATGTTGGCTCCCCCGTTGAAATGCCATGGATCGAAAAAGTGCCTGCCGTGATCCAGCTCTGGTACAACAGCCAGGAACAAGGCAATGCCCTCGCTGATATATTGTTCGGCGATGAGAACCCATCTGGCAAATTGCCCATTACCTTCCCTGTACGCTTGCAGGATAACCCCGCCTATATTAACTATCCTGGCGAGAATGGCAAAGTTCAATATGGTGAAGGGATCTTTGTTGGCTATCGCTATTATGATAGGAAGGAAGTAGTTCCGCTTTTCCCCTTCGGTCATGGGCTTTCCTACACCACATTCAAATACAGCAACCTGCATTTGATCAAAAGATCAATTACACCAGATCAAACCCTCACCGTAAAAGTGGATGTAACCAACACAGGAAAAGTTTTGGGCAAGGAAATCGTCCAACTCTATGTGCGCGACATACAGTCCACCTTTGCGCGCCCTGAAAAAGAACTCAAGGCATTTGATAAAGTTGAGCTTAAACCAAAACAAACCAAAACTATTAAGTTCACTCTCAACCGCGAAGCCTTCTGGTATTTTGACACAATAAAGAATGCATGGTCAACGGAAGCCGGTGATTTTGAGATCCTCATAGGAGCATCCAGCCGTGACATAAGATTGAACGGGAATGTCACCCTTGAGCCAGAGAAACGCACCGCGCGTCTGCATGCAGGTCTTACCATCAGCACCCTCCTCAATGACCCGAACGGCCGCGCTATTCTCTCAAAACATATTGGCGGCTTCCTGCTCATGGAGGATATGAACATGGCTGCCGATCTAACCCTTGAACAAGTTGCACACAATCATCCGAGCTATGTGCCGCAGGAAATGGTTGAAAAAATAGAAAAAGAACTAGCAAGGTATTAAATAGACCTCATGCGAAAGTCTTTTTTACCACAGAGATCACTGAGAAATAAAAAGAGTAAAGGGCCTTTTCTCAAAGGTACCTGTGCACTCTGTGGCCGTCTTAAACCCACTTATGCAAGCGGTCTAATCAAAAACACACTTATATCAAAGGATAACTTATGAAATATGGCCATTTTGACGACACGCAACGCGAGTATGTCATCGAACGTCCCGACACTCCCCTGCCCTGGATCAACTACTTGGGCTGTGAGAATCACTTCGGGATTATCTCCAATACCGCCGGCGGGTACTCATTTTACAAAGATGCCCGCTTGCGCCGATTGACCCGCTACCGCTACAACAATGCACCCCTGGATTCTGGTGGACGTTGCATTTACCTGCGGGATGATGATACCGCTTTGCATTCGTCCGGCCCTTTATTTTGGTCGCCGTCATGGCAGCCGGTGCGCCGTCCGCTGGACGAGTACGAGTGCCGCCACGGAATGGGGTATACCGTCATCCGCTCCAAACTGACCGGGATCGAGGCCCGGACCCGTTTCTTTATCCCCCTCGGCGAAGACCTGGAAATCTGGGAACTGACCCTGACGAACCAGCGTGAAGGACCGGCAAACCTGTCTGTTTTCTCGGCTGTAGAATTTTGCCTGTGGGACGCCCAGGACGATGCCACCAATTTCCAGCGGAATTACTCCATTGGCGAAGTTGAAGTTGTTGACGGTGTAATCTACCACAAGAGCGAATATCGCGAACGCCGGAATCATTTTGCCTACTTTGCCTGCTCCGAACCGCTGGCCGGGTTCGACACCCAGCGCGAAGCCTTCCTTGGTCCCTATCGGGGCTGGGATTCACCACGGGCTGTGGAAAAAGGGCAAATGTCAAACTCGCTCGCACTTGGCTGGCAGCCCATCGGTGCACAGCACGTCAAAGTCCAGTTGAAGGCGGGAGAACATAAGAAGATCATCTTTGTCCTCGGATACCACGAAAACCCGCAGGATGAAAAATTCGACCCGCCGGATTCGCAGGTCATCAACAAGCGCACCGTCAAACCAGTGATTGCCCGTTATTTGCAGACCGATGAAGTGGAGGCGGCTTTCCAGGCGCTGCGGACCTACTACGCCGCGTTACTGGACAAACTGCAAGTAACCACGCCGGATGTCCACACGAACCGCATGGTGAACATCTGGAACGCTTACCAGATGATGGTGACATTCAATTTCTCGCGTTCGGCTTCGTATTTCGAATCGGGGATAGGGCGTGGCATGGG
>JADGQD010000132.1 GCA_017882065.1 Anaerolineales bacterium
CGCGATAGCGATTGTAGCGGCGGAAACCCAAGAGATCGCCGATCAGGCGTCGGCCTTGATTGAAGCGGAGTTCGACCTCCAGCCCGTCATCACGAATCCCGTGCAGGCGCGTCAGGAGGGAGTCCCGCAAATACACGAAAAGGGCAATCTGCTCAAGCACATCAAAGTTCGCAAAGGTGACATGGAGGCGGGCTTCGCCAAGGCCGATGTGATTCTCGAACACACCTTCCACACGCCGACCACTGACCACGCCTTCATCGAAACAGAATGTAGCATTGGTGTGCCTCTTCCCAATGGCCGCATGGAAATTTATGTCGGCTCGCAAATTCCGTATCAAGATAGAACGCAGGTGGCGCGCGCAATGGGCTGGCCCGAAGAGCGCGTGCGCATCGTCGGCCAGTTGATGGGTGGCGGCTTCGGCGGTAAGGAAGACGTGATGGGACAAATTCACGTTGCCATGCTTGCGAATGTGACTCAGCGCCCCGTGAAGTTGCTCTTTGATCGTCACGAAAGTTTGCTCGTGCATCCCAAGCGCCACGCCACGCAAATTCGCGTCAAGATGGGTGCGAAGAAAAACGGCCGCCTCGTCGCGGTGGACACCGAACTCTACGGCGACACGGGCGCGTACGCCTCGCTCGGAGAACACGTGATGACGCGCGCCACCACGCACTCGGCTGGTCCGTACGACATCCCGCACGTGCGCGCCGATTGCTACGCCATGTACACCAACAATCCGCCCGCGGGCGCGTTCCGTGGATTCGGCGTCACGCAATCTGCGTTTGCGGTTGAGTCCATGATGGACATGCTTGCCGAGAAATTGAATCTCAACCCCGTTGAACTTCGCCGCATGAACTCGCTTCACGTTGGAAGTATCACCAACACGGGACAGGAATTGCGCGAGTCGGTCGGCCTGATGGAATGTATTGACAAAGTGGATGCAGAAATGCGGAAGGACAACCCGCTTCCTTTCAAGCCGATAGTTGATCCTGTTCAACCGAATCTGGTGCGCGCCTGGGGCTTTGCCGCGGCGTACAAGAATACAGGCCTCGGCGGCGGCGCGCCTGATATATCCAATGCAGAAGTGGAACTCTATGACAATGGAAAACTTGAAGTGCGAAGTTCCTCAGCCGAAATGGGGCAGGGACTGGTTACTGTGATGCAAACGATCGTCGCAGAAGAAATGTCTGTTGCACCTGAACAAGTCCGCGTCCTTGTCATGGATACCGACTTGACTCCCAATGGCGGGCCAACAACGGCCTCACGTCAAACTTATGTCACAGGCAACGCCTCTCGTTACGCAGCAAAAACTTTGAGGGACGCCATCACTGCCATGCTCGCTGAAAAATACGATGTGCGCCCCGAACAGATTCGCTTTGAGGATGGCATCGTCTACGCCAGCGGAAATTCGATGACATTCGCCGAAGTTGCCAAAGAAATGAAAGCAATGGGCCAACAACCGCGCGCTCTGTACGAATACGAAGCACCCAAAACTCAGCCCCTCGGTATGCTTACCGAAGACGGTAAGTACGGCGACATGCACTTCGCCTTCTCCTATGGCGTGCAAGCCACTGAAGTGGAAGTCAACAAACTGACTGGCGAAATCCGCGTTCTGAAAGTTATCTCTGCCAATGACGTAGGCATGGCTGTCAACCCGCTAGGCTTGCAGGGACAAATCGAGGGCGGCGTGATGATGGGCCTTGGTAACTGTCTCACCGAAGAGTTCATCGTCGAGAATGGAAACGTCGTCACAGACCATCTCGCCCGCTACCGCGTCCCTGGCATCATGCTCACGCCTGAGATCACCTCCATCATTGTCGAGCATCCCACCGCCGAAGGTCCATACGGTGCAAAAGGAGTGGGAGAGATATGTAGTATCCCAACCACCCCCGCAATCACAAACGCCATCTACAACGCGGTTGGCGTACGTGTAGATAATCTGCCGGTCGATCAGGAAAAAATCCTGTGGGCGCTCAGGAATACTCCAGTGTTTGTTGGCCGTTAAGAAAGGATATAATCAATTAAAGATGGTGTCTCTGAAAGACACCGGAATTTACACAGTTTGCGGTACTGCCGCGTTATGAAAGAGATGCGAATGGAAAAATTTAAAGGCTACCGTTGTTCACTTTGTAATACCGAATACCTGCCTGGCCAGGTAACATATACCTGCCCGCAGGACGGGGGCAATCTGGATGTGGTGCTGGATTACGACACCATCCGTCAGAAATTCCAACCCGAAGACCTGACTTGCCGCGCCGAGGACTCGCTCTGGCGCTATTTACCGCTTTTACCCGTCCCCGACCCGGGCGGTGAAGGGACTCCCATCCGGGCCGCAGGCTGGACGCCGGTCTTCACGCTGACGCGTCTGGCGGAAAAACTCGGTCTCGAGCATCTCTGGCTCAAGGACGAGAGCCGCAACCCGACGGCTTCCTTCAAAGACCGCGCCAGCGCAGTGGTGGTGGCGCGTGCCCGTGAAATCGGTGCGGAAGTGGTCGTTACGGCTTCCACCGGCAATGCCGGGGCAGCCCTGGCCGGTATGTCTGCTGCGATAGGACAGAAAGCAGTCATCTTTGCACCGAAATCCGCACCCCCGGCGAAAGTGGCCCAGCTGCTCGTTTTTGGCGCCAAAGTCCTTCTGGTGGATGGCACTTACGACGAGGCTTTTGACCTGACCATCAAAGCCGCGCAGGAATTTGGCTGGTACTGCCGCAATACGGGCTATAACCCGTTCACTGCCGAAGGGAAAAAAACTGCCGCGCTGGAAATCTGGGAATGGTATAACCAAAAAAAGGAATGGATGACGGAACATGGCGAGTCCGTCAGTGACGTTCCGTTGACCGTTTTCGTTTCGGTCGGCGATGGGAACATCATCTCCGGCATGCACAAAGGCTTCAAGGATTTGCTGGCCCTGGGATGGATGGAGAATATGCCCCGGATTATCGGCGTACAGGCCGAAGG
This sequence comes from Anaerolineales bacterium, assembly GCA_017882065.1. Taxonomy (GTDB): domain Bacteria; phylum Chloroflexota; class Anaerolineae; order Anaerolineales; family Villigracilaceae; genus UBA877. The sequence continues at coordinate 2,956 of JADGQD010000132.1, forward strand.
GTCCGCCGCGATTGCGAACGCATTCCATGCCGGGACGGAAAAGATCATCCCCGTCTCTGCCAAAACGATTGCCGATAGTATCTCTGTTGATCTGCCGCGGGACGGCGTGCGGGCGGTACGTGCAGCCCGCGAGACCGGAGGCACGTATATTCAAGTAAGCGATGATGAAATTTTGCAAGCCATCGCCGCGCTCGGCCTGCTGGGAATCTTCGCCGAACCCGCCGGTGCGACGGCCTATGCGGGTTTGGTGCGGGCGGTAGGGCAGGAGATAGTCAAGGCAGGTGAGCCGGTACTGGTGCTGAATACTGGCTCCGGGTTGAAGGACGTGCGGGCCGCCATGCAGGCAGTGGCCGCCGCCCCGATTATTGAACCGACGCTGGAAGCAGTGAAGCGATTACTATGAACGAACAAAACCAATGGAGTATGCCGGTCCGTTACCTGGTCTTTGGAGTTGTTTTTATACTCCTGGCCGTGGGGCTCTGGTATATCCGCAGCATTTTGGAACCGTTGATTATTGCAGGCTTTATTGCCTATCTCATCCATCCCGCAGTTAATTATTTGACCAGGCGTACGCGCCTGTCGCGCCCGGCCGCGGTCAACCTGGTTTATTTCATTACCCTGGCAGTGCTGATTGGCACGCCGTCAACGCTCGCCCCCATCTTTTTTGATGAATTTAAACAGGTGATTGCCGACGTACTCAATATTTTTAACCAACTCATTGTCTGGTTGGTGAAGCCGCGTGCCGCCTCCATTATTCCCATTGATTTTGGGCAATTGGCCAATCGGTTGACCCAGTTCCGCTCCACCTTTCTATCGTCCCTTCCGGACCAGGCACTTCAACTATTGGGGAAGACTTCCGTGGGTGCTCTGTGGATCCTGGTCATCCTGGTGGTGGTATATTATCTCCTGGCTGAATGGCCGCATCTCCGCAATGGCTTTATCGGCTCATTCCCGGATGTTTATCACGCCGAACTCAACGAGCTGTATCAACGAGTACGCAGTATCTGGATGAACTATTTGCGCGGTCAATTATTGTTGATGGTGATCGTGGGAGTGACTTTTACGATTGCCTGGACGGTTATTGGCATTCCTGGAGCGTTGGTGCTGGGTGTTGTCGCCGGTTTCCTGACTTTGATTCCAGACGTTGGTCCATTCCTGGCGGCTGTGCTGGCAATTGGTGTAGCGCTGCTTGAAGGTTCGAACTGGAGTTGGATGCCAGCCTCCAGTTTCATCGTTGCATTAATTGCTTTGGCAATCTATCTTCTTCTAATTACCATCAAAAATTTTTGGCTGCGGCCATTCATCATGGGCCGCAGTGTCCACATGCACGAAGCGTTGGTTTTAATATCCATTATCATGGCAACGATCCTGTGGGGCATTCTGGGTGCCCTGCTCATTGTACCGGTACTGGCTTCGCTTGTCGTGATCTTTGATTACCTGCGCCGCCGTATTATGGGCATGCCGCCTTTCCCGCCCACGGACCCGTTCGTCCTGGAAACCCCCCCGGTTTCTGGGTCCGAAAAGGTCGCGGCTTTGAAGACCATAATTTCAAGAAAGAAGAAGGGGTAGTATGCCAATCACATTTTCGATTGTCGCTCCGATTTTCAACGAATTGGACAACCTGCCCGATCTTTACCGCCGTGTGCGGGAGGTGATGTCGGCCACGCGCGGGACCTGGGAACTGGTGCTCGTGGATGATGGTTCCACCGACGGCTCGACCGAGCGCATCCTCCAACTGGCGAAGGAGGACGAACACGTCCGCCCGGTGATTTTTGCGCGCAACTTCGGCCATCAGGTGGCGATCACGGCCGGCTGGGACTATGCGCGCGGCGAGGCGGTGGTCATTATTGACGCTGACTTGCAGGACCCTCCGGAGGCCATCCCGGATCTGATCGCAAAGTGGCGCGAGGGGTACGAGGTGGTCTATGCGGTGCGCGCCGAACGCGAAGGGGAAACCTGGTTCAAGAAGACGACGGCCGCGCTGTTCTACCGTATCGTCCATCGCATTACCGACGTAAAAATCCCGGTGGATACCGGCGATTTCCGCCTGATGGATCGCAAAGTAGTGGATGTGCTCAAGACGATGCGTGAGAGACATCGCTTCCCGCGCGGCATGTCAGCCTGGGTGGGATTCAGGCAAATCGGTGTGCCGTATAAGCGCGCCGCACGTCACGCCGGCGTGACCAAGTACCCGTTCAAGAATATGCTCAAACTGGCGCTGAATGCCATCACCGGCTTTTCGTATTTCCCACTGCAACTGGCAACCTACTTCGGGTTTGCCGCGGCGGGGTTGGCGATCATCGCCATCCCGGTGGTCATCATCATGCGCCTGGTGGGGCATGGCACTTTCCTAGGCCAGGCCACTACGCTGATCGCTGTGCTGTTCCTGGGCGGGGTGCAGTTAATCTCCCTGGGCGTATTGGGCGAATACCTGGGGCGGATTTATGACGAGGTTAAGGGGAGACCGCTGTATATTGTGCGCGAAGGCCCTGAAAAGTAGAATTTCGTCTGCCCGGATCACCGTATCCGGGCAGATTTTTCGATGAGGTGAGCATAGCATGACCGATTTTGATACTATCATTGACCGCCGTTCCACAAATAGCATCAAATGGAAACTCTACGGCGAAGAAGTCCTGCCGCTGTGGGTGGCGGATATGGATTTCGCCGCACCCGAACCGGTGCAGGAAGCCCTGCGCCGCGCCGTGGAGCACGGTATTTTCGGATACGAATTCCCCACCAAAGAACTGCGTGAAACTGTCGCCACCCGGATGGACAAACTCTACGGCTGGCAGGTCTCGCCCGAAATGGTGGTCGCCACACCGGGCGTGATTGCCGGGTTCACCGCCGCCGCACGCACGGTCTGCACGGCGGGGCAGGGGATTCTGGTCCAGCCGCCGGTCTACCCGCCCTTCCTGTCAGTCCATAAAAGCGGTGCGCTGGTCCGCCAGGATGCCCCGCTCAAGATTATGGCGGATGGCGCTACCCTGC
>JADGQD010000020.1 GCA_017882065.1 Anaerolineales bacterium
GCAGGAGCAGGGCAGAATCCTGTCCTTTCAGAACGCTTATAAACAGCGGCTCGAACAGCAACACGCCCGCCAGTGTCACAAAAACCTGGGTTCGCGACCAGCCGTTTTGTTTCAGGGCAAAACCCAGCGAGGGCAGGCTCGCCGCGACCAACAAAAAGAGAAATAACGCGAAGCACAGGTACGCCGGACGGTAGTCCAGGCCGGAGAAGAACAGTACGACCGGATGTAAAAACGGGGGGGTGGTTAGGGAGAAAAATCTGTTGCGCACCGACAGGCAGGCCCGTCACTTCGGCCTGCGCGGCAGATTCGAGGTCCAGATTGTAGACCGCACCCAGGCCATGATGACGTGCCACGCGTCCGACCGAATAGTAGAACAGGAAGTCCGCCCCTTCCAGTTTTCCTGGTGTGCGAACGTAAGATACCATCAACACTGCATACCAGGCCAACTGGAGCGTGATGGCAACGACGAACAGGAACAATCCAAAGCGGATGCGTTTCATTCAGAAGGTTGTATGGCTTCTTTTTCCACTACGATCGTCGCTTCGGTTACCAGTGCGTCAATCGCCCCCACCGCCGCCAACGTGGGCGCCAGCACCAGGCCATACATCCAGATTGCCCCACCGAGAAATAGAATGGCGGAATCCTGTCCATTTAGGATGCTGACCATTCCCGGAAAAAACAGGAGACTGGCCGAAAAAAGAAGAAGCGATTCCTTTTTTGATATGTTCGGCAAAGAAAGGATTAGAATAAATTCACTGATCACAAATAATGCCGACATCACCAAGGCCCAATTTTGATACGAGGAGACATAGTCTGACTGAACAATAAGCCTGAGCAAGGGAACAACAAACGGAGGGTGTACAAAAGGATTCACTTCATCCAACAGGATCGAAGATCCCAAAACGCTTTCCTCGACCGCCTTCTGAGAGACCAGGTTGTATACCTGGCTGGCTCCTTCGGTTCGTGCAATCCACCCAGCAGGATAAAACGCGACAAAATCTGTTGTGGTGCGCAGCTTGAAATCGCCAATCGATTGCCTCCAGAGCAAGAAATCCAGCAACGAAAGGGTGATAATTCCCGCAATGGCAAATGGGAAAACCATCCATCCCAGATGGGAATAAATTCGCTTTAACATTTTAGGAGCTTCCTCTGAGACCTTTTTAGCAAATCGGGAAACCATAACAGAACACCCAGCCCAAGGATTAATATATAGATTGCCAGGTTGGATTGGACAAACGCGTTAAAAACCATCAGATATATGGAGACGCCCAACGGCAAAAGCACGGCATATTTGCGCGATAAAATTTTCTGTTCGGACAGCACGATTGCTGCGGTCAGAGAAGGTATCAGCAGGAGACTCCAATCATGGCTGTGCATGTGCGGCGAAAAAATCATGCTGAATAATATAGCCAACCCAATGTGTTTAAATTCAACCGTGCGGGTTTTCGCCCACATAATGCACAAGAAGAGAATAGCCAGGGCATATCCACCATACGTAATGATATTAAGGGTCAACCCATCAATAGCAGGGAAGAGCCTTAACGCTGCGCCCTTCAAGTTAATCATCACGTCCGCATCGAAACCAAAACCCTGTCCGCTCAAAAGCAGTACATTGAAAAAATCCATCAAACCCTGCGCGCCTATCAGCAGGTAGCTATAAAGGAGCAGAACTAATCCGCCAAGCACGAACCACCACCACACTTTCCGACGATTGAAAAGAAACGGGAGCGCCAGGAGGAGAGCCACCTGCGGACGGATGACCGCCAGAGCCAACCCTATGCCAGCCAATCGATCCCGCCCCGTGAACAGGCCAAAGGTCCAAAGAGAAATCCCCAGTAGCAGGAATGCAGAATCCTGACCCTTCAGGTATGAGACAAAGACCGGATAAAAAAGCAGTCCGGAAATTCCAAATAACCAAAGATCACCTGCCTGCCACTGAAGAGTATACAACAGACGCAATAACAAGGTTAGCCCGACCAAGTAAAAAATCACAAGAACCAAAACCCACCGCAAATATGATGCCGTATAGTTACTGGTTGTAACCCACCCCAAGATATGAGCAAGGATGGGCGGATGATTATATGGATAAAATTTTGACAGTTGATCAACAGAAAGAACCATCTCCTGAACGCGGTGTTGCAAATCCAGATCATAAAGTCGAGTTGGCGATTCATAGTGAAGAATGTAACCACCCGAATAAATAACAAGATAATCTATATTTTTAATTCGTGCATCGAGATTGGCAAACATGTACGCCAAAAGGGATGCATACAAAACAAGCTGGCAAGAGACCCCCGCCAGGATCAGGGCATTCCGGAGATTGAATATATTGCTCTTCATGAATTCTGCCTGCATAAGAATGGTGGAAAAAATTATTGCTTTTTTTCCACCACGATCGTCGCTTCGGTAACCAGGGCAGCAATCGCCCCTACCGCCGCCAACGTGGGCGCCAGCACCAGGCCAACCACGCCGAAGGTCAACGGGAACTCGATCAGGATTTTGCCATCTTTATCCTTAATGATGATGCGGCGGATGTTGCCCTCATGGACCAGTTGCTTAATTTTGGCAAGAAGTTCCTCACCGTTTACGCGAAATTCTTCCGTGCGAAAATCACTCATTGGGTTCTCCTTGATGTTCTCCTTGTTTTTTAGTTGGCATTATTATCGCATATTTTCAGTAAACGTGTTCCTTGTTTAAAGTGCTTAGCCACAAAATTAGCCTCCCCCTCCATATTCCCAAAATTGCTTTATGTAATATACTGTGTTCAGCATAGATTCTGTTTCCAAGGAGTGCCGCATGCTCACCAGCGAAAAAATTGATACCGAAAATAAGTCTCAGATCAAGCGCTTCGTCGAGTTTTACTACAATCTCTACAAGGACTGCCCCCAGTGGGTCCCGCCGTTGTTCATGGATGCTTATCTGCCGCTCAACCGCAAGAAACATCCCTTCTTTGAGTACTCAGACGCTGATTTCTTCCTGGCTGTCCGGGACGGCAGAGTGGTCGGTCGTATTTGCGCCGGGGTAAATAAGCTTTTTAACGAATATCACAAGGCAAAACAAGCACAATTCTATTTCTTCGATACCATTGATGATCTCGAAGTTGCCAGGGCACTTTTCGAAACCGTCTTCCACTGGGCGCGGGAACGCGGCTTGGACACCGTCATCGGCCCCAAGGGGCTTTCGCCCTTCGATGGTTACGGCATCCAAATTGAAGGTTCTGAGCATCGTCAGATGATGACTATGATGAACTATAACTATCCATATTACCAAAAATTGGTCGAGGCGCTGGGTTTCGAGAAAGAAGTGGACTTCGTCTCCTGTTATCTGCCTGCGGAGGCGTTCAAAATCCCGGAGCGCGTCGAGCGCATCGCCAAGCGCGTCATGGAACGTGGGAAACTGACCGTCAAACATTTCAAAAGCAAGAAGGAACTGGTCAGTTGGGCGCAACGCATCGGCGAGACTTACAATCGAACCTTTATCAATAACTGGGAATACTATCCCTTCTCCCAGGGTGATATTGACTACGCCGTGCAAAACGTCTTCATGGTTGCCGACCACCATCTTATCAAACTGATCATGCACGGCGAGAACATCGTCGGCTTCCTGTTCGCTTTCCCGGATGTCTCCGCCGCCATCCAGCGCGCCAAAGGCCGCTTATTCCCCTTTGGTCTCGTGGACATCCTGCTCGAAATGAAACGCACCAAAACCGTCTCCGGCAACGGGATGGGCGTCCTGCCCGAATTCCAGGGTACCGGCGGCAACGCTCTGCTCTATTACGAAATGGGTAAAACCTTGCTGGATTTCAAGCAGTTTGAATTTGTCGAAATGACTCAGGTGGCCGAAACCACCAGGCAAATGCGCGCCGACCTGAAAAACCTGAACGGCGTGGAATACAAGAACCACCGGGTATATCGGAAGGTGATTGCCTGAAACATCCACTCGCCTTCATCTCCAACAGCGCCCTTAAGCCGGTCTTCTTTGCGATGCTCGCTTGGACCCTGGTCCTGTTCGCCGTTTTCCAGGTGCTCAACACCCCGCTGATCACTTCCGCGGCGCCTGCCGGCATCGTCTCGCACCAGTTCGCCTGGACACCGGAAAAGGCGCAGACGATTCTGTCCTCGTGGGAAGGGCGCGCCAGTCTCTTTGCTGCTTTTGGCTTGGGCCTTGACTACCTCTTCATGCCATCCTATGCCTTGACCGTGGCCTTGGGGGCGTTGCTGGCGGCTGGCCAACGTTCGGGCTGGTTGGCCCGGCTTGGAACCTGGGCCGCTTACGGCGTGTTCACCGCAGCCTTCTTCGATGCAATGGAGAATTTCGGGCAGGCACAGCAACTGCTGAATGGATTCGTCACCGCCCCGGTGACCCACTTCGTCGGAGTGTGTGCCTTTATCAAATTCACTCTGCTATTGCTCGGGTTCCTTTACGGCCTGGTTGGCTGGTTAACGCCTAAAAAACGCTAATCGCTATGTTTCATCATGGACTAGAAACATATCAAGATTCCCACCCGAAATGGCGGGAGTCTTGGTTTGATTTTGGTCAGTATCATTGAATGGTAACGTCAGAAGCCCGCGGGCTCTTATTTCCCTGCTCGACCTCGAACTCCACCTTCTGGCCTTCATCAAGATCACGGAAGCCTTCGCTCTGGATGGCGGAGGTGTGAACGAATACGTTCGGGCTAATCTCGCGGGCGATGAAACCATAGCCTTTGCTGGCGCTGACCACCAAAAAGGAATCTATCAGGCTTAAATCAGTGGACATAAAATAAAAAAGTCTCCTCGAAATTTGGTTATCGGGTATGATTGAGAGGCGATTAGGTTCAGCGATTCGTCGGAGGAGTTTGCATATGAGAGTTGCCCGTCGTTCCTCGCCTGTAATTACAGGGTACTGCGTAAATATCCGAACCAAAATTCCGTTTTTTCCGAACCTTTCGATTCAGGAAAGTTCATTGATTTATACAAGAAGCAGTAATTGTTTTGAATTCCACGTTTCCCGTAAAGCCAGAGAAAAATATCACTTTGATGAGCAATTATTCGCCTTGAACGGCAATGTAGTTCTGGCCGATTTCGCCGCGGCCCGACGTTTCGCCGAGAGTATGACAATAGTACGCGGTCAGATCGTCCCGGCCAGCGATATCAACGCCATGGGTTTGATTGACGAAATCCTGCACATCCTCATCCGGCAGTACGAGATGCAAAACCCGGGCGTCATGAGGTGTGCCCTGGCCGCGGTCGGATCAGACGCGGATGCGGGCCTGCAAAAATTTACCGATAACTTTCCCCCCATGGCAGTCTATCGCCGCGAAATGGATGCCCGGCACTACCTGGACCTGGACACTGCCGGCCGGCCGAACCGCGCCGCCACGCTGGAAGAAATGCTCATCCTGCATATCACGAACCAGAATCCGGCTGTCCAGTCGTATAAAGAACTCTTCGACGAGGAACCGCTCAAACAGTCCAGCCCCTACGAGCAAACGGTGCGGGTGCTGAAAGATTTCTTCAAAGGACAGCCTGGTTTTGGAAACCCGGAAACGAAAGCAGAGGATCGAGCGTCGTTGATCGAGGTATTGCTGGCGCCGGCACGCGTCGCACCGCACTCGCTGTCTGCCCAATTGGAGTTCCTGCTCAACCGTTGGGGCGATATCCTGGGCGAGAATTTCGTGCTGAAGATTCTACGTGGCATTGACTTCATCAAGGAAGATGCCATCCGTGGTAATTTCGCCGGAGGCTTCGCCGGGAACGTCCCCGTGCTGACCTTTACCGGCCACGACTATACCGAGTACGAGCGATTTAGCCCAGATAAGGACTGGATGCCGCACCTCGTCTTGATTGCCAAGAACTCCTATGTCTGGCTTGACCAGCTTTCGAAAAAATACCAGCGTGCCATCATCCGCCTGGACCAAATTCCAGATGAAGAGTTGGAGCTTCTCCAGCAGCGCGGCATTACAGGCCTGTGGTTGATCGGTCTGTGGGAGCGCAGTATCGCCTCACAGCGCATAAAACAGATGATGGGTCAGGCAGACGCGGTGGCTTCGGCCTATTCGCTGATGGATTACCAGATCGCCGCCGACCTGGGCGGCTGGGAAGCCCTTCAAAACCTGCGCTGGCGCGCCTGGCAGCATGGCATCCGCCTTTCTGCTGACATGGTTCCCAACCACATAGGCATCGATTCGCGCTGGGTGGTTGAGCACCCCGACTGGTTCCTCTCACTCCCCTACTCGCCTTACCCGAACTACTCTTTCAACGGCGCGGACCTGTCGAACGACAGCCGCGTGGGGATTCAAATCGAGGATCACTATTACGATAAAACCGACGCGGCAGTGGTCTTCAAACGCTTTGACCGCTGGACCGGCGACTCGCGCTACATCTACCACGGTAACGACGGTACCTCCATGCCCTGGAACGACACCGCCCAACTGGACTACTCAAAGTCGGAGGTGCGCGAGGCCATCATCCAAACCATCCTGCACGTGGCGCGCAATTTTCCCATCATACGTTTCGACGCCGCCATGACTCTCGCCAAGAAACACATCCAGCGCCTGTGGTTCCCCGAGCCGGGACACGGCGGGGCGATCCCGTCACGTTCCGAACACGGCATGACCCGGGGCCAGTTTGAGGCGGCCATTCCGAACGAGTTCTGGCGCGAAGTAGTGGACCGGGTCGCGGCGGAAGTCCCGGACACGCTGCTGCTGGCTGAGGCTTTCTGGATGATGGAAGGTTATTTCGTCCGCACGCTGGGGATGCACCGTGTATATAACTCGGCGTTCATGCATATGCTGCGCGACGAGGATAACGCCAAATACCGCCTGGTAATCAAGAACACGCTCGAGTTCGATCCGCAAGTGCTCAAGCGCTACGTCAACTTCATGAATAACCCCGACGAAAAGACCGCTGCCGAGCAGTTCGGCACCACCGACAAGTACTTCGGCGTCTTTACGCTGATGGTTACCCTACCCGGCCTGCCGATGATTGGTCATGGGCAGATTGAAGGCTATCGCGAAAAATACGGCATGGAATATCGTCACGCCAAATGGGACGAGTCTGTGGACGATGGTCTGGTGCGCGGCCACGAATGGCGCATCTTCCCATTGACCCACCGGCGCGCACTTTTTGCCAACGTGGAGGATTTCCGGCTGTATGACTTTTACGCCCTGGACCCCCATACTGCGGGGGCAAGCGGAACGGTTAACGAGGATGTGTTCGCTTATTCCAACCACATCGGGAATGAACGCGGTTTGGTGATCTATCACAATAAGTATGCCGAAACGCGTGGCTGGATCAAGAACTCCGCCGCTTCTATGGACAAAGCCAGCGGCAAACTTATTCAGAAGACGCTATCCGAGGCGCTGTCCCTGCCAAAAGAATCCTACGCCGTTTTCAAGGATTACGTCACTGGGCTGGAATACATTCGCTCTTGCCGGGAACTGACCGATAAAGGCTTATATGTAGAATTGGGCGGTTACCAGTGTCACGTCTTTCTGGATTGGCGGTTTGTCAATGGGGAACAGTGGCAGGTTGTTTGCGAGTCACTGAACGGAGCCGGGGTGCCATCTGCGTATGGGAAGTTTGATGCAATGTTCGCGGTGAAAGCGGAAGAAATAAAAGTTGCCGGAAACCGAGTAAAAGGTAAGAAGACGAAAAGCGAGAAGAAGACTGCGAAACCGCGCAAGAATCAGATCAAGCCAAAACCAACCGCAAAGAAAAAGTAGGACGAACAACTACTCGGCTTCTTCGGATAATTGAGCTCAAAACCAGCGAAATCGCAGTCTCCTCTCATTTTTTTACTATTCACTCCCCACCGGCTTGCGCGACCACCGATTGGTTGCGTCCCTCGTTTTTGGCGCGGTACAGAGCAGAATCGGCGGCGGCCAGGAGACTCTCGACCGTTGCCCCGTGTTCCGGGTAACTTGCAATTCCAAGAGACACGGTGATGGCCCCTAGTGACTGGCCCTCGTACTGGACGGACAAGTGTTGGATTTCGCTTCGCAATTGTTCGGCCCGCCGGTGAGTGTCGCGCAGCTGAGCCTCCAGCAAAATCAGCAAGAGTTCTTCACCACCATATCGGCAGGGGATATCCTCGCCGCGGACGTGCGCCTTTAGCAACGCACTCACCTCGATCAAAACCGCATCGCCAGCCGCGTGGCCGAATGTGTCGTTGAAGAGTTTGAAGTTGTCAATGTCGAGCATGATCACACCGACAGTCGTTTTACGGCGAGAGGCTCGATCCAACTCGCGCTTGAATGTTTCCTCCATGTAACGCCTGTTGAACAGGCCGGTGAGCGGATCGCGAATTGCCTGGTACCGCAGAGCTTCCTGTAATCTAAGGTTCGCCAAAGCCAGCGCAATGTGTTCAGCCACCGTCTCCGCCAACTGTCGTTTCAACACGACCATACCTTCCGCTGATTGAATCTCCGAAGTCCGCGGAGGTTTCGAGTATCTGAGATGCAGTACGCCCAGAGTTTCGCCACGCGCCAGCATGGGCACGCACAGGTAACCATCCGGCCTGGGTTGTCCGAGGTACGGGCAGAGGCCCCCGTGACTGGTTGAGTCTTCTGAGGTGTACATCTGCCCCCGGCGCAGCGCCCAGCACTTGTCCTGCGAGAGTTCCCGCCCGGACCCAGGCAATCGAGGCTGGGACTCCCCCCATGTAATGACTGATTCGAAAATACCTGGCGTTGTATTTATGACGTACAGCGCGCCCGAAACGTTTGGGAACAATGGCCGGGCAAAATTGGCAATGATATCATAGGCCTCCGCGACCGTAAGACAGGTTCGCAACCTGTTGCCCATTTCGTTCAGCAGGCGGAAATCATCTCGATGCCGGGCCAGCGCCCTCTGCTCGGTATTCGCCACTTCGGTTGCAACCTGCGCCTTCTGGAACCGCCAGAACAATAATGCGATTGCGGCGGCTGTAAAAATCAGCACGAGAGCGGTACCAAGATCGCCTACCGATTCCGCCTGTTTCGCCTTCGCACTGTAGGTTGCGCCGGTCGATTCCAGCGCCTGGCTAAAAACGTTGAAGCTTGGCTCCACTTGCCTCTCATCAACGAGCCGGGCCTGGTCGAAATCGCCTGCCGCGATCAGCCCGAACACTTCAGTAACGGCAGAATCATAAGCCGCGTGGGCTTGGCGAACTGAGCGTAGATTTTCGCTGTTTGGATCAAGTTGCTCCAATTCCCTTATGAGCCGGTCCACCTCATAATGAACGTTGCGCACATCCTCAACAATCTCCGAATAAATTTCCGGATTTCCGATGATCTCCCATTCCAAAGCAGAGAAATGATAGGCATGCATTTGGAGGCGCAAGAGCGAATTTTCAGCTTGCTGACTTTCCTGGACACGACGGCGAAGCGCGGCGTTAGCGCTGACTGCTGCCAGCGCGATAATGAACACGAGTATCAAAACCAGCAATCCGGGGATTCGGCGTTTGTCTATTGGAGGGGAAATGGTTTCAGGCGTGCCCATTTGCTTCCTAAGTGGTGGCCGTCAATATATTCTAATCTTTTCGTTTTCCGCCGGTGCGCGGCATCCTAACAGGTTGATTCGCCGGCTACCGTGATTACAAGGCTCTTTACTCATCATAGCATAAAACGATGCAAAACGGACGCCCGCGAAAGGAGTCAGGGGGAGGCGGGAAAGCCTTCACCTATCTCCTTTATACACTGAGCTGTATCTCTATTCTGCCGTCATTATTTGGCAAAATAAGACATTCGTCATTTTGCATCAGGCTCGCGTTTCCTGCGTTATAATCGCTCCTATTTGAAAGGGAACCATGACAAACCAAGAAGCCCGAAAAGATAAACGCTCCGCTGCTCTCAGTTCCGTCATCGCCGCCATCGGCTTGACCGCCTTCAAACTCATCGTCGGCCTCCTGACGAACTCGCTCGGTATCCTGGCCGAAGCCGCTCATTCCGGCCTGGACCTGGTTGCAGCGGCCATGACCTACTTCGCCGTGCAGGTCTCGGACAAACCCGCCGATAAGGAACATCCCTTCGGTCACGGCAAGATCGAAAACCTTTCCGCTCTATTCGAGACCCTGCTCCTGCTGGTCACTTCCGGGTGGATCATCTACGAGGCCATCCAACGCTTATTTTTTGTCAACGTAAAAGTTGAAGTCTCCATCTGGTCGTTTATCGTAATGGGCACGTCCATAGTCATTGACTACACCCGGTCGCGCATTCTGTTCAAGGCAGCCCGCAAATATAAAAGCCAAGCCCTCGAAGCGGATGCCATCCACTTTAGCACCGACATCTGGTCATCGTCAGTGGTTATCGTGGGCTTGATTGGGCTGACCATTGCCCGCTTCATCCCCGGCCTGGGCTGGATGCACAAGGCAGATGCCATTACTGCCCTGATCGTAGCAATCATCGTCATCTATATCAGCGGGGAACTCGGCTGGCGGACGATTTCCGCCCTGCTGGATACCGCCCCCAGGGGACTGGCCGACGAAGTCGAGAAAGTCGCCGCTTCCGTAAACGGTGTGGTGGACGCACATGCCATCCGCATCCGCCCATCCGGCGCGCATACTTTCATTGACATGCACGTCACGATGGATGGCAACTGCACCCTGAACGAGGCGCACGCTGCCACCGAGGTGATCGAGAAAGCCATCCATGCCATCATCTCGCCCGCAGATATCACCGTCCATGTGGAACCGGCGAAAATTCTGGAACCCCCAACGAAAAAGCCAAAATGGAAGACAAAGAAATAAAGCAAAAGGCCGGGAACGAATTTGGTTCCCAGCCTTTATGTTTATTCGTTTTTTTATTTTTGTAACTGTTCCCACTCCGCCAGCCAACCGTCCATCTCGGCTTGCAGGGCGGCATACTGGTTGCCCAACTTGCGGACCAGCGCCGTGTCTTTGGGGGGATTTTCCAGTTTCCGCCCGAGTTCGGCCATCTGAACTTCCTGCGCGGCGATTTTATTCTCCAATTCCTGCAGACGAGCAATCCTGCGGCGTTCTTCTTTCGCGGCCGGGTCCACTGAGCGGCGCACAGCGCGTTGTTTGACAGTCTGTGTTACTACTGCGGTGCGCAGCGCGGCCAGACGTTCACGCTCTTCCCGTCGCTGGCTGTATGTTCCTTCAAAAAAGGTCAGTTGCGACTCGTCCGGTTCGATTTCCCAGATTTGAGTACCCAGCGCGTCGATCAGATAGCGGTCGTGCGTGACCAGTAGAATCGTCCCACCATAGTCGTCCAGGACGGCTTCCAGTACTTCCTGTGAGGGTATATCCAGGTGGTTGGTGGGCTCGTCGAGCAGCAGCAGGTTTGTATCCTGCAAAGCCAGTTTCGCCAGCGCCAGCCGTCCACGCTCGCCGCCAGAGAGGACTGCTACCTTCTTGAAGGCGTCGTCACCGGAGAAGAGATATTTGCCCAGGTATTCGCGGATTTGTCCCGGCAGCCAGTGCGGCATGACCAGGTCGATTTCCTGGACAAGCGTGTTCTCAGGGTTCAGTCCTTCGTGCGCCTGGGCAAAGTATCCGATTTTCAGTGACGCTCCCAGCTTCACTTCGCCTTCCAGTGGTTCCAACTGGCCGAGCACGGTTTTGAGGAAGGTGGTCTTGCCAGCCCCGTTGGGACCGATCAGGGCCGCGCAATCACCGCGCCGCAGGACGATATCTGGCGCGGCGAAAAGCAAACGCCCGGGGTAACCGACACGCAAATCTGAGGTCCGTAGAACAAGTTCGCCGGAACGGGCCGCCGGTCGCAGGTTCAGGCGCAGATGCGGCAGAGTCCGCACTGGGACGCGCAGTGACCGTACACGCCGTTCCGCTTCCTCCGGTCCGAAGGGCGAAGTCCCAATAGTCACATTCTCGCTGGTCTCGATCCATTTCTGGTTGACCACGGCCTCCATACCGACCTGCTCGATGGCCTGGACGATGCGGCTCAGGCGGCGCAATTTGCCTTTGGCCTGGCTCACGTTTTGGCCGGAAATGTTTTTCTTGATGTATTCAACGTCTTTGAGTAGTTTTTCTTTTTCAGCCTCGAACGTTTCGCGGCGGTGCTCCCAGCGTTCTTCGCGGGTGTGCAGGTAGGCCGAGTAGTTGCCGGAATAGTGCTCGGTGGCGCCGAAAGCCATCTCCAGAATGCCGTTGGCCACCCGGTCAAGGAAGTAGCGGTCGTGCGAGACGATGACCACCGCGCCGTCCCACTGGCTCAAGTAGCCTTCCAGCCATTCGACCGCGGCGATATCCAGGTGGTTGGTGGGTTCGTCGAGCATCAGCAGGTCAGGCTCGGAGAGCAGTAGGCGGGCCAGGAAGGCGCGTGTGCGTTGTCCCCCAGAAAGGTGATCAAGCGGCATGTGGAAATCTTCGGATGAAAAACCGAGGCCAGTCAGGACCTGTTTGATGCGGGTATGGAATGTGTACCCGCCGCGCCGCTCGAACTCGTGCTGGAGTGGTCCGTACCGGTCCAGGGCTTGGTCGCGCGTTTCCGGGGCGGACATCTCTGCCTCGAGTTTTTCCAGTTCCCCCTGCCGGGCGATGAGGTCGGTGAAGACGGCAAAGCAGGCATCCCAGACGGTGCCGTCCATCTCGAATTCGGCCTCCTGTGGCAGGTACCCGATGCGGACGGCTTTGGCGCGCGAAATCTTCCCGCCGGAGGGTTCATCCAGCCCGACCAGGATGCGCAGGAGCGTGGTCTTTCCGCAGCCGTTCGGTCCAACCAGCGCCAGGCGCGAGCCCTTTGGAATGGCAAACGAGACGCCGGAGAACAGGTCCATCGGGCCGAAGGATTTGGAGAGGTTGTTGGCAGTGATGAGGGACATGAATTAATCACAGATAAAAGAGAGGAATACAGATAAACCCGCCGAATTATACCTTACACGTGTATCTTCCAAAGAATCTAGGGTGTGGGGTGTTTTTGGCGGGCTTCGCCCGCCAAAAACACCCCACTTCCCCCTTTTATTGAGATGATACTTACACGATATGCATAAAAAAGCGGACGGGTTTTACCCGTCCGCTTGAGCTTGTCATTCCTTGCCTGTTTCCGGGATATGGACCGGCGTCTCCTTGCCCAGTTCCAGCGAACGCTGGTACGCCGCCCAGATGGCCCTTGAAATCGCTGTTCGAAAACCGGCTTTTTCGAGGTAATACAACGCCTCCGCCGAGGTCCCGCCCGGCGAGGTGACCTGGTTGCGCAGCGCCGCCACGTGGACATCCGTCTTCTCGTTGATGGTCTGGTAATACGCCACCGAACCTTTGAGGGTCTGCACAACCAGTTGCTCGGAGACGCGCCGCGAAAAACCCATATGAACCCCGGCGTCAATCATGGCTTCCATGAACATGAACACGTAGGCCGGACCAGTACCGGAGAGCGCTGTTGCCATGTCAAGATAGTTCTCGTCGTCCACCTGCACTTCGTCGCCAAACGCACCCAGGATGGCGCGCGCCGTTTCCTTTTGCGCCTCGCTGGTCGAGGGCGACGCCATCCAGACGGTGATTCCCTGCCCGATCTGCGCAGGGGTATTGGGCATCGAGCGGGCGACGGCATTGTGTTTCAGTCCCTTGCTAATCTTCCCGATGGTCGCCCCGGCAACGATGGAAAGCACCAGCGCGCCAGCCGGGACAGCACCCTTCAATCCGTTGAGTACCTCGGTCAGCCGCTGGGGCTTGACCGAAAGCACAACCACATCCGCCTCCGCAGCAGCCAGCTTATTGTCCGTAAACGGCTGGACACTGTACTTCTGGTGAAGGTCATCAACGCGCTTAGCGTGGTTATCAGCAGCAAGCAAATCACCCGGTTTAGCCAGTCCCTGGCGCAGCAGCCCGGCGATCATGGCTTCTGCCATCGCGCCAGAGCCGATAAAAGCAATCTTCTTCTCTAACATCGTTCCTCCTGTTATTTAGCGGCGCCCCCGCTTTGGCGTTTGCGGGGGGCGTATTGATTGTACATCATTTTCCAGCGAATTGCTGTAACGCCAGCCGCAAACGTTCTTCCACGTCATCCGGCGCATCCTTCGGGATGGACTGGATGGCTGTCTGCGCCTCAACAACCGAGTAGCCCAGCGCGGTCAGCGCCGCCAGGACCTCGGAATCGGTATCTGACATCGAGGCAATTTTCTCCAATCCGCTGATTGGTTTCAGCCGGTCTTGCAGGTAGAGCACCATTTTCTGGGCCGTCTTCTTGCCAACACCCGGGACGCGGCTCAACAGATCCGGCTCGTTGTTGAAGACCGCCCTTTGGACAGTGTCCAGGTTCAGGGTCGAAACCACCGCCAGTGCTGTTCGCGACCCAACCCCGTTCACGCCAAGCAATGTCGTGAACAGTTCGCGGTCCGCTTGGGACTCAAAACCGAATAGCTTCCAGTCATCTTCACGGACGACAAGATGGGTAAAAAGAAAAATGGCTTCTCCGGCCTTCGTCCGCTCGCGCAGCGGTTTCGGGACAAAGACACGCAAACCCACGCCGCCGGTCTCGATAATAATGGCATTGTCTTCGACTTGAGTGATTTCACCGCGTAAAGTTGCAATCATACCTCACCATATCTTTGTGTGTTCAGGTGTGTAATCGCAATCGCCAGGGCGTCGGCGGCATCGTCGGGCTTGGGAATTTCCGGCAGTGCCAGCAGAACACGCACCATCTCCTGCACCTGTCTTTTCCCTGCGCTCCCATACCCGGCCACAGCCTGCTTGACCTCGTTGGGCGTGTATTCGGCCATGCCCAATCCGGCCTCGCTGATCGCCAGCATCAGCACGCCGCGCGCTTGTCCAACAGCAATGGCTGTGGATATATTGCGCTGGAAAAACAACTTCTCCACCGCGCACGTATCCGGACGGTGAAGAAGCAAAATCTCATTCAGTTGGTGGAAGAGTATCGAAAGGCGCTGGTGGGCCGCGACGCCAGCCGGGGTCTGGATGGTGCCGTAAGCGACTGATTCCAGGCTGCCATCCGCCCGGTCACGCACCAGACCGTAACCGGTCGTTGCCGTCCCCGGGTCAATCCCCAGCACTAGAGTCATATTAAACCCTTAAGACGTCTGCGTCGGGCCTGATAGCCCGACCGATAGGACTACTCAGCCTCGAGCGCCGCCAAAGCCTCGTCAGAAATCTTCAAGTTATGGAAAACGTTGGCCACATCGTCCAATTCTTCCAGCGATTCGATCACGCGCAGCACCGAAAGGGTCTGGTCTACGGGCAATTCCATGTCCTGCTTAGAAATCATTCGCAGCCCGGCATCGTCGGGCGTAACATCTGCTTTTTTCAGAGCATCACTGATTTTCTTGAAGGCCTCCACCGGGCCAACAATTTCGATGTTTTCGCCGTCTTCGGCCACATCCTCGGCTCCGGCGTCAACGGCCAGTTCGAAAGCCTTGTCAAAACTTAGTTGGGAGGCCGGGAACGAGAAATACGAGTTGCGGCTGAATTGCCAGCCGACTGCGCCGGCTTCGGCCATGTTCCCGCCGCTGCGGCTGAGCAAGTGACGGATTTCCGCCACGGCCCGGTTGCGATTGTCGGTAACGCAATCCAACATGAACGCCACACCATGCGGCCCAAAACCTTCATAGGTAATCTCTTCATATACAGCGCCGTCTTTATCGTCGCCGGTACCGCGTTTGATGGCACGCTCGATATTTTCTTTGGGCATGTTCCCAGCACGGGCTTTTTCAATCGCCAGCACCAGTCTGAAATTGCTATCCGCATCGCCGCCGCCTTCACGTGCCGCCATGACGATTTCACGGGCCAGGCGAGTGAATATGGCACCCTTTCTGGCGTCTGCCGCACCCTTCTTGCGGCGGATGGTTGCCCAGTGGCTGTGTCCAGACATATTAGAACTCTCCTATAACCACATTCGTGGGAATTTTCGCAATAGCCTTCGAATTATACCATAGCGATATTTACACCACAAAGAACCCGATGCCCAACACGCCCGGCCCGCCATGGACGACAATCGCCGGAGGCAGTTCGTAGATGGGAATGTAAGTCAGGTTCATTCTGGACCTCAAATCTGCTGCCAGAACCTCGGCTTCTTCCATTGCATCGGCTTGCATCACGCATAAATGTGCCTCGGGCCCTTTGGGACACTGTTCCTCGACAATTTCTAACAGCCGTGTTACCGCCCGCTTCTTAGTCCGCTGCTGCTCGAAAGGCTCCACCTGTCCCTCGCGCAGACACAGGATGGGTTTGATCTGGAGTAGTTCACCCATCAGGGCTTTCGCCCCGCCGATGCGCCCACCCTTCTGAAGATATTCCAGCGTATTTACCAGGAAGTAGATGCGGCCGCGCGGAATCCATTCGTTGAGGCGGTTGACAATCGTATCCGCATCCAAACCGGACTTGGCCCACACATCCGCGATCAGCACCAGGCTGGCCAGGTTCCCGGCGATGGTCAGCGAATCGACCACGCGCACGTCCGCGCCCACGAAATCCTGCGCGGCGACCATGGCGGCGCGCACCGTCCCACTGAGCTTGGCCGACGGTGCGATAACGATTACGCTCTCTCCGATCTGTTTGGCGTCCGCGTAGATCGGATTATATAACGCCGGAGCTGGTGCGGCGGTTTTGGGGAGTTCCTTCGATGCTTTGAGTTTTGCCAGGAAAGACGCTGTGTCAAGTTCGGTATCGTCGCGGTAAGACTTCTCTCCGAAGACAACAATCTGGGGGATGAGCGGGATGCCGAGGATTTTGAGCATTTCTCGCGGCAGCCCGGATGTGGTATCGGCTACGATTTTGACCATTCAC
>JADGQD010000133.1 GCA_017882065.1 Anaerolineales bacterium
CTTCTCTGGGGCCGTAACGCGAAGCGCGATAAGCAATCTCCATGTTGATGGAATTGGCGGATACAATCGGAGCAAGGGCATCGTAAAAGTGCAGGTGTTCTTCTCCGGTCAGTGCGGCAATCGTCTGTGAGAGCCGTTTGGAAGTCAGCGGGCCGGAGGCGATGATGGTAAGGCCGGCTGGCAGTTCTGCCACTTCTTCGCGCACAATTTCAACACAGGGATGGGCGGAGAGACGTTCTGTTACCAGTCGGGCAAAGATTTCCCTGTCCACGGCCAGGGCTGCACCGGCAGGGAGCGCGGCAGTTTCAGCGCATTCCATCAGCAGCGAGCCGAGCCGGCGCAGCTCGTTCTTCAGGATACCGGAGGCGCGGTCAGGCAGGTTCGAACCGAGAGAATTCGAGCAGACCAGCTCAGCCAGGTCCGATGTCCGGTGCGCACCGGTGGAGACTGTCGGTCGCATTTCATACAGCCTGACGCGCAGCCCGCGTTGTGCGGCTTGCCAGGCGGCTTCCGACCCGGCCAATCCTCCGCCAACCACAATCAGATCAGGTTTTGACATCTTTGTTATTGTACCATTTTGGATTTTTGGAGATGTGAACTATAATCACAATCTCTCACGGAAAAACTGGCCGGAATTTCCCGGAACGCTTACAATTCAAAAAGACTGAAATTGGGAGCATTACGATGTCTCAAAATGACGAACTGAAATTACGAGCAGTGAATACGCTGCGCTTTCTTTCGGTGGATATGGTGCAGCAAGCGAAGTCCGGACATCCGGGATTGCCAATGGGTTGCGCCGCGATTGCGTACACGATCTGGACCCGGCACCTGCGTCACAATCCCCGGAATCCCTCCTGGCCTGACCGGGACCGTTTCATCCTCTCCGCTGGTCACGGGTGCGCACTGTTGTATTCGCTCTTGCATCTGACCGGTTACAATCTCCCGCTGGATGAATTAAGGAACTTCCGTCAGTGGGGAAGCAAGACCCCCGGTCATCCTGAATATGGACTCACGCCCGGGGTGGAAGTAACCACCGGTCCGCTGGGACAGGGTTTTACCAATGGCGTTGGGATGGCGATTGCCGAAGCGCATCTTGCCGCCGAGTTCAATGCACCCGGCAACCAGGTTATAAACCACACCGTTTACGCCATTGTCTCCGACGGCGATTTGATGGAAGGGATTACTGCCGAGGCCGCCTCTCTGGCCGGCCATTTGCGGCTGGGAAAGCTTATCTACCTGTACGACGATAACCGTATCTCCATTGACGGCTCCACGGATATTGCCTTCACTGAGGACCGTGCTGCCCGGTTTGCCGCCTATGATTGGCAAGTGCTGCGCGTTGCGGACGGGAACGATGTGGAAGAAATTGATGCTGCCATCCAGCAGGCAAAAACCGACCCGCGCCCGTCACTCATTATTTGTCGCACCACGATTGGATTCGGTTTACCAACCCGGCAGGGAACCAGCAAGGCGCATGGTGAACCGCCCGGAGACGCGGAATTGAACGGTGCGAAGGAAAAGCTCGGCTGGCCGGTGGAACCGCGTTTCTACATCCCCGAAGAGGTGCAGGTGCATTTCCGTCAAGCGGTGGAAAATGGCCGGGAATGGGAAGCCGGCTGGAGGTCCGGAATGGACGGGTACCGGGCTGCGCATCCGGAAAAAGCCGCCGAGCTGGAACGCCGCCTGCGTGGCGACCTGCCAGCAGACTGGCAGTCGGCCATTCCTGTCTTCCCGGCGGACGAGAAAGGGATGGCGACGCGCGTCGCGTCCGGGAAAGTGATTAACGCACTGGCGGCAAAAATTCCCGAGCTCATTGGTGGCTCGGCAGACTTGGCCCTCTCGACCAAAACCTGGATTGACGGCACCCCGGCGTTCGAGCCAGACACCCCTGGCGGGCGGAACTTCCATTTTGGCGTGCGCGAACATGCCATGGGTGCAGCCGTCAACGGCATGGCCGTGCATGGCGGGGTCATCCCGTTTGGCGCCACCTTCCTGGCCTTCGCCGATTACATGCGTGAACCCATCCGGCTTTCGGCGCTCTCACACTATCCGAGCATCTGGGTCTTTACGCACGACAGCATCGGTGTTGGCGAAGATGGGCCGACCCACCAGCCGGTGGAGCACCTGGCGACCCTGCGCGCAATACCGGGAATGACGGTCATACGTCCCGCCGATGCCAATGAGACGGCGGTGGCCTGGAAAGTGGCAGTGGAACGCCGCCACGGGCCGACGCTGCTGGCATTGACCCGCCAAAACGTCCCCACCCTCGACCGGAGCCTGTTCGCCCCGGCTGACGGCCTGGAGCGCGGCGCTTACGTCCTGGCCGACCTGGGCGAAGGTGACCCTGAGTTAATCCTGATGGCATCCGGCTCGGAAGTGAGCCTGATTATCGAAGCGGGCTTGCGGCTGGCGGCGGAAGCCGTCGCGGTGCGCCTGGTCTCTTTCCCATCCTGGGAGTTGTTTGCTGCGCAGGATCAAGCCTATCGTGAGAGCGTTTTTCCGACCTTGGCGAAAGCCAGGCTGGCTGTTGAAGCCGGCGTTTCGATGGGCTGGGAGCGCTGGGTGGGGGAGAAGGGGGCTATCCTGGGAATAGATCGGTTTGGCGCCTCAGCCCCCTCCGAGGTCGTCTACCGTGAATTCGGCTTAACCATTGGAAACATCGTCAAGCGAGCACTCCAGTTAATGCGCTAAGCATAATGTGTGCAGCCAATGTCACATAATATTTACCAGTATATTAAACTATGAAAAAACAGCTTTCCACGACAGGCAAGTTTAGCCGCAGAGATTTCCTGCGCCTCCTGCTGGCGGCATCTGGTGCAACGGCTTTAACGCCTTTCCTGAACGCCTGCCAAGCGCTGGGACTTATTCCCCCGACGCAGACGCCAACCTCTTCGGCCACGCCGTCCGCCTCCTCGACTCCAACTCTGTCGCCGTCTCTAACGAGCTCGCCTACGCCGACTGCCACACCTGATCCGCGCACACCGGTCGTCCTTGTCAAAACCCGCGACCGGGTGGCCGGAATCCGTAAAGCGCTCGACCTGTGGGGGCAGAATCCGGTGGAGGGCAAGACGGTTGCCTTGAAGGCCAATTTCAACAGCGCCAACCTGTCCCCGGCCTCCACCCATCCCGATACGCTGCGGACATTGGTCCAGGAACTGTGGGGGATGGGGGCCCGCAGCCTCACGCTGGCCGAACGCAGCGGGAGTGCCGACACGCGGTCCGTTCTAACGGAATTGGGAATATTTGATCTGGCTGGAGAACTTGGCGTGGATACCGTGGTGCTGAATGACTTAACCGATCAGTCAAACTGGGACATGTTCCAGCCGCCGGGTAGTCATTGGCAGAATGGTTTTCCCTTTTCAAAGATATTTAGAGAGGCCGAGGCTGTCATCCAGACCTGCTGCCTGAAACCGCACCGGTGGGGCGGCATCACCCTGTCCCTCAAAAACTCGGTCGGGATGGTGGCTCGCTATATGAATGGCCTTGATTACATGAATGAGATGCACGCCAGCAATATCGGGACCAAGGTCGCCGAGATAAACTCTGCTTACACCCCTTCCCTTATCCTTTTGGACGGTGTGGAGGCCTTTATCACCGGCGGCCCGGACCAGGGACAGAAAGTTTGGGGGGATGTTATTCTGGTTGGCGCTGACCGGGTAGCGATGGATGCGGTCGGAGTGGCGCTGTTACGCCACCTTGGCTGCACCGGTCCCGCCTCGCGCGGCCCTATCTTTCAGCAGGAGCAAATCGCCCGGGCCGTGGAGTTGGGGCTGGGAGTCGACGGGCCGGAGAAGATCCGCCTGCTGGTAGATGATGAGGATATCGAAAGCCAGGCCTATGCCATGCTCGTTCAGAACCAGCTTCTGCGGGAATAAACAAAACAAAACCGGGTAAAATCGACGGCAGGTGCAGTCGCTTCTACGAGATGTTTTTTACGTTATGCAGGCTATCTATTAAAAAAACAACTCTATTGGTATGTTATACTATTGCATAACGTTCTTATGCAAGAAAGGAGAAGGTACCCATGCAACATGTTACTCGTGTAACAATTGCCCTGCCCCGCGAACTTTGGGAAAATGTCAAAAATACTGTTCCTGCCGGGAAACGTTCCGGGTTGGTCGCGCAAGCATTGGAGCACGAATTGCGTCGTCGAAAACGGGTGGAACAATTCGAAAATCTGCGCAAACACCAGAAAACAATGCTGGACAAATATGGGGATTTGCCCGAAAGTGCAATAGAGATAGAGCAAATGCGTCAGGAGCATGACGATGAACAGAGCAGTCTGCATTGATGCAAGTGCAATCGTCGCTCTGCTTACGACAGAAAAGTTTACCGCCCCTGCCACTGCCCGCTGGAAAACTTGGATCGAAGATGATTTGCGTATTCTTGCCCCTGCCCTGCTCGGCTATGAAGTAACTTCGGCACTATACCGGAAGGTGCTCCGCACAGCCATACACCCGGAAGACTGTCAGGCCGCATTACAACAATTCGTTGAGATGGATATCGAATATATCCACCTGCCCGAATTGCATCTGAAAGCCAATACACTGGCAAAGCAATTCAATCGTCCCAACACTTATGACGCTCATTATCTCGCTGTCGCTGACCATTTTTCCTGTCCGCTTTGGACGGCAGATGAAAGACTGTTCAACACTGTTAGAGGCAAGTTTGATTGGATAAAATGGATTGAAGAAATCGACTAGTAGTAAATGAGCAAACCAATTCCTGAGTTCAAGAACGAAGATGAAGAGCGCGCTTTCTGGGCCAATAACGACTCCAGCGAATACGTGGACTGGAGCAAAGCCAACGCGCGATAGTCCCGGTTCCAGCGATAGTCCCGGTTTTAGCACGGGGCACGGGGCGGCAGTCCCGGTTCCAGCGATAGTCCCGGTTTTAGCACGGGGCACGGGGCGGCAGTCCCGGTTCCAGCGTGGTAGTCCTGGTTCCAGCGTGGTAGTCCCGGTTCCAGCACGGGGCACGGAGCCGCCTGCGTCGGGCGTAGATCCTGTTGGGATGAGCCATTCAGCACCCGCACATTTATTAAGGAAAGCGCAAGTTTGCAACTTAGCACATCTGTGCTATAATAATCGTGCAACAAGGGCGTTCGTTGGGAATCCTTGCCGCATTTTCTTTCGTACCTTAAAAATTGAATATTCCAGAGATGTATGCTGGTAGGGGCGCAGCACTTGCCCTGAGCGTAGTCGAAGGGTTGTTGCGCCCAATTTCAGCAGGCATCCACCCGTAGGGGGGTTGTTCCTCGGTTGTTCCTCAGAAACAACCTTACCCCCGCGCTGCGTGTCGTTGCGACAT
This sequence comes from Anaerolineales bacterium, assembly GCA_017882065.1. Classification (GTDB taxonomy): domain Bacteria; phylum Chloroflexota; class Anaerolineae; order Anaerolineales; family Villigracilaceae; genus UBA877. Next base: position 5,311 of record JADGQD010000133.1, read on the forward strand.
CGTCCCCGCGCAGTACCCGCCGACATCGTCCCGGTGTTCTTCCGGGAAGGTCCCCGAAGGGGGAAGGGTAAGCAATCTCCTCCCGCGCCGCTACGTTGTCGCCTCGGCCCCCATTTCTGATCGCTTGCCCCGCCTGTCCTGACGGTTTTGGTCAGGGAAAGGGTATTTGTTTCGAATTGTTTTGACAATTCGGTTTAACCTCCCCCAAGACCTGTTCGTGAGGGCAGGGAGACCGTGTAGTAGCGACTTCAGTCGCTTTTTTCCGGGAAATAGACGGCTGAAGCCGTCACAACGGTGCTTTTTGAATGAAAATATGCAAATTCATAACTCAGGGTAAGAATATGAGCCAAAATTCAATGAATTTCGAGCCATTTGATTTGTGCATTTTGACCGATTTTTGCACGAAAAACGATTTGTTTTTCGGTCGAGGCGGCCTTCGTGAAGCAACCCCGCGGGGCGGCTGTTTCGACGTAAAAACCTGACAGGTCTTCGAGACCTGTCAGGTCTGCTGGC
>JADGQD010000134.1 GCA_017882065.1 Anaerolineales bacterium
AGCTCCTCGCCGAGGATTTGAACCTCGAACCTAGCGGTTAACAGCCGCCCGCTCTGCCGTTGAGCTAGCGAGGAAGGCAGGCGGGATTATATAGTCAACGTGGTTCTCTGTCAAGCCGCTTGTGGAATCGGGGTCGTTGTTGTATAGTTTGAGAAACTTTACCCGAGGGAGACGCCATGAACGAATCATCCAGACCCGTCTATCGCATCACCGACCTGGCCGCTGACGAACGTCCGCGCGAACGGCTGGCGCAATTGGGCGCGCAGGTGCTCTCGAAAGCGGAACTTCTGGCCATCCTCCTGCGCGTCGGCGTGAAAGGGGAGAATGCCGTCCAGGTGGGGCAGCGCCTGCTGGATGAATTTAAAGGGCTGGCGGGATTGCACCGTGCTCCCTTCGAAGAATTGTGCAAGCAGCATGGGATCGGTGAAGCCAAGGCGGCCCAGATCAAGGCCGCCATCGAACTGGGCCGGCGGCTGGGGCTCGAGTCCCCCGACGAGCGCCCAACGGTCAATAGCCCGGCGGACGCAGCCGCGCTGGTGGCCTACGAGATGTCTGCGCTGGAGCAGGAGCACCTGCGCGTCATTCTGCTCGATACGCGTAACCGGGTGCTGGATATCGTTGAGGTCTATAAAGGTTCGGTCAATTCGTCACAGGTGCATGTGGGGGAGCTGTTCAAACCCGCCATCCGGCGCAACGCCACCGCGCTGATCGTTGTCCATAACCATCCCAGCGGGGATCCGACTCCCAGCCCGGACGATGTGACGGTGACGCGCGCCATTGTCCAGGCCGGGAAACTGCTGGACGTGGACGTGCTCGACCACATGGTCATCGGGCAGGGGAGATGGGTATCGCTGAAAGAACGAGGGTTGGGGTTTGCATAAAATGATTGACCGGCACTTTGATGTGCAGGACAATTTTTGATTCTAGCCACATAACAGTATCAGATGGAATACCGAATAAGCCTGTCAACCACATCCGCCGGGGGACTAAAGTCCCCGGCTCAAAGTTAAAGCCCGCTTTAGCGGGCTGCTTTAAGCCGTCTTTAGACGGCTTCCACTGTGAGACGGGGGATTCACGTGTACCCCGCTCTTTGGGGTATCCCCCGGCGTAAGGCAATTCTAGCAAGGTTCCGGGTGCTTGGTTTTTGGTCTACTTGTAATTTGCTGCCAGGTAATCAATCAGGGTTTGCTGTTCCTGCGAATTGAGTTGCGCTCCTTTGCTGACCATGCGTTGCACTGTGGTTGTCCACTGATCGGCTGTCTTGTGGGCCGAAGTAACGCGATCTGCTGAGTGGCATACGGAGCAGCGCTCCTGCAACAAAGTCTTGCCATCGGAGGAACCGCCGGAAGAAGCAGGGGTCGTATTGCTTGTTCCGCAGGACGCCAGAAGTGTTCCAATGAGCAGGGTCAAAAGAAGAATGCTGATAAGGGAAATTATGTGCTTGTTCATGGGTTGCTCCTATAGAGTGAATTACAAGGTACTGTGTAAATATATGAACCCAAATTGCTATAATAACCTGTATATTAATCGATAAATGTTCATAGTTTTATGCAAGAAGCAGGTTATCTCGTCGTATGTCACACGCTATACTTTACACCAAAATTCTGAAATTCTCCCATCGCTATTTCCCATTCAATCCTCGTTTCATCCACCCTCCCGGCGCGCGGACCGTTTTTCACCGCTTCTGCAAACTTTTCCAGCCTGTCGCGCGAACCCTCCGCCACCGTCTCCACCGTGTCATAACCCACATTGCGTACCCAGCCAGTGAGACCGAACAGCACACCGGATTGCTGGACGAAGGAGCGGAAGCCCACGCCCTGTACGTGTCCCGTCACCCAGATGTGGATGCGTATCAGGTCACCCGGTTTTGGCTCCGTCATGGTGTTCCTTCTTTTGCGAATTCAAACCCAGCCGACAGACCGTGGATTCGAAATGAACGCTCGTCACTTCGACGGCGGCCTGCGCCTGAGCCGGTTTTGCAAAACCGGGCAGGCTGCCAAGGCTGAGAAAGAGTGTGAGAAAGCAGCGCATTTTACCTCCCGAGGAAGAAAAGCAGCGGAGTCAGTGTGAGCGGACTCAGAATGGTACTGACGAAGACGATGGCTGTCACCAGGGAGGCATCAAGTTTGTACTCGTTGGCCAGGATGGTCGTCATCACTGCTGAGGGCATCCCGGCCTGGGTAATTCCAACCTTGCTGGCGGTGCTGTTCAAGCCAAAGAGGGCGGCCATTACCAACCCGATCACCGGTCCGACCAGCAGGCGGCAAACCACCGGGATGCTCAGGGCACGCAGGTTGTGCGTCCACTCCACTTTCTGCAATTCCAACCCGAGCAGGATGAGCATGGCAGGGATAGCCCCGCCGGCTGTCAGTTCCACCGTCTTCTGGATGGGAGTGGGCAAACTCCAGCCGGTGCGAATGAATAGTACTGCCAGAATAATGGCATAAATCGTGGGGACTTTCAAGAGCCCCAGCAGGGCTTCCTTCAGGCGCAGGTGGCCGAGTGAGGCAATCAACACGCCCCCAGTGTAGAGCAGCAGGGAATTCGTTACAAAGTAAATGCTGGCGTATGCCAGAGCCTCCTGCCCGAAAGCAAAGGAGATGAGCGGCAGGCCATAATTGCCGTTGTTGGCAAACAGGCTGGTGAGAACCACGACGGTCAGCAGGGTACGTTCCAGGCGGAGCAATTTGCCAAGCACGAAAGCGATCCCGGCGATGATCAACATAACCGAGGCGGAGTAGCCCACCATCAGGACAATGCTTTCCACAGCTAACTTGCTGCTGATCAGCAGGTTGAAGATCAGCACCGGGCTGAGGATATAAAAAATAACCCGCCCCAGCGGGCGCGAGTCAATTTTGAGCGCTCTCCCCAAGGCAAAGCCTGCGCCGCTAAGCAGCAGGATGGGCAGGAGGTTGTTGACGAAAACGTTCAGTAACGGCATAAGGGTTATGAGATATTGGGCGCCCAGCGATCCTGATAGCTATTGAACTGCCGAACGAATAAAACCGGTTTTACTCTTTCTCGTCCGGTTCTTCCTCGACGAAATCCACTTCCGGGTCAACATCGAACAAGGAGAAGTTTCCCATATCCTCGGTGAAGGACAGGGCATCCAGCGCTTCTTCGATGGAGTCGGCTTCTTCGTCGTCTTCTTCGATCTCATGCAGTTCTTCCAGTTTGGCGCGGACGCCTTCTCCTCCAATCTTGGAGAGTGCCCAGATAAGTTCACGGCGCACTTCCGGCTCATCCTCGTCTTCGAGGATGTCGAGCAGAACCGGGCGGGCAGATTCCAGTTCCAATTCTCCGGCGGCGTGGATGGCCTCGGAACGAATATCTTCGCCGGGGGAGCGCAACTGCGAAAGCACCTGTATTCTCCAGCGGTCGTCACAAGAGCGACCCATGGCCAACAGGGCGCTGACCATCCAATCGGGGTCTTTCTCGCGGTAAGCGGCCTCGATGAGCGGAACAACCTCTGCGCGCCCCGAATATCCCAGTGACTCCAGCGCCCTTCGGCGGACCAGAATCTCTTTGGCGGAAGTGGTCGCTGCGAGCAGTTGGTCTTCAATCTTGTGGTGGAGTTCCGCCTGGATTTTGTCCAGTTCGCCCAGGTTCACAAATTGACCCAGGACATCCGCGGCGGCAGCCCGCACTTCAACAGCCTCGTCATTGTTCAGAAAATTGAGATATACCGGAACGAGTTTCGCGTCGTCGCATTCCCACAGCAGACGGATAGCCCGGGCGCGGACTTGTGGATCGGTATCGGTGAGCAGGGAGCGCGCCAAGTCGTCGAAGGAGGTTAGCTTGTCCGCTTCGGCCAGGTCTTCCAGGTCTTCGAGCAGGGTGTGTTTGCGGCGTTGCGACACTTGCGGCCAGGCTTTAATCAACTTCTTCAAATCAACAGGTTCCAGGTTCAAAAAACGGTGCAAATAACGCGCCGGGAAGGGTTTGCTCTCATCGAGCAGGGCGTCCACAACGGTCAGAAAAGGTGCATTCTGAGTCATACGGTTTTTATCTTTCTATATCAGGGTAAGGTGAAGTTCACCGGACTTATGATGTCTTTTATATAAAAGAAGCCGAGCAGGGTGATCAGGATGATGAAACTGATTCCGTTGATCATGGCCTGGTATTTGGCCGGGATGCGGCGGCGCAGGAAGATTTCGGGCAGGGTCATGAAAATGCGCCCGCCATCCAACGCCGGGATCGGCAGCAGGTTAACCACAGCGATGGTGACGGTCAACGAGATGATGGTCAGAAGGGTGTAGTTGGTCGGTTTGGTGGAAGTCCCGCTGGTTGAAGTTGTCTGGCGGCTGGAAACATCACGGGCGACTGCTTGCTGGAAAAGGTTCCAAACGCTGCGCGGACCGCCGATCTGGGCAGCCTGAGGAGAAATCGTCCCGGCGATGATGCGGCCGGGCAGGGCCAGTAGGCTGTTTATGTCCCGACCGGTGGCGGAAAAGGCTGCCGGGATGGTCTCAAACCAGGACTTGGCCGTGAGAAGCGGCTGGCCGATGCCTACACCCATCGGCCCCTGGTCAGATGGATAGACGGAGCGAGGCGTGACGGTGATTTCCAGCACCTTGCCAGCGCGCAAGATGACCAGCGGGAGCGGCAGGTCAAGGTAGTTGTGGGTGATCTCGGTCAGCCGATCGTAACTATTGACATGCAATCCACCCGCAGCCAGCACCACATCGCCCACCTGTAACCCGGCCTGTTCTGCTGGTGAAGCGGAGTCAATGCTGGCGATGACGGCAGTGTGGCTGTCAGGGATGCCGATCTGGCTGAAGAAGAGGGTGTAGACCACAACTGCAGTCAACAAGTTCATGCTGGCCCCGGCCAGAAGCACGGCAATGCGCTTCCAGGGGTTGGCGGCAGCCATCCCGCCTGGTGCGTCCGGGTCGTCTTCCCCTTTGATTTTGTTAAATCCACCCAGCGGGATCCAGTTCAGGGTGAACTCTGTACCAGGTCTGACTTCATTGAGAGTTCCGCTTAAATGGATTTCGCCGGGTTGCAGGCGGTTGGTATTTAATTTCGCGTCTTCACCCGTGGGGGGGACAGAAGACGGAACAGACGATGGTTTGTGCTCCGAAACCGGATCTGACCGGTATAGTCCGTCTTCTGTGGCCGCAAACTCTATGGAACGCAGCACGAGCTTACCGCGAATGGAAGCAGCAACGGCATTTACCGGGCGATGGATGGACAGCGTGTGATCGAAAGGCAGGTCGAAATTTATCGGGATAACCAGGCATTCCTTCCCGATAAGGATTGATCCTTTCCCGCGCCAAAGTCGTAACAGACGCGGTGGAAAGCCGATGCCAAATTCTTCAACCTCGATATTCAGCAACCGGGCGACGATAAAGTGCCCTAATTCGTGGAGCAAGATGATTCCGGCGAAGACCAGCACGAAGATGATTCCGCCGAGTAGACTTGTACTCATGTGTAAACCTCGACAATAATAAATTGCGCCTCCTGCGAGGCGGTCACGCTGATTATATCCGTTTTGAGCATTGTCTGCTAATCTGTGCGGCTTCTATTATTCAAATCTCATGAGGATTGTGGATGAATTTTCCACCAACCTGGCCGGTCCCCCGACTTTTGCCAGACGCACTTCCCGGACCCCGGGGATATTTCCCACCAGTTTGGCCGTTTTTTCCGCCGCAGCCCATGTGCAGATCACATGGACGTTCGGTCCTGCGTCAATTGTGTAGCAGACCGGCAGTCCCTTTGCCCGCGCAGCCCGCACGGCCTGTATAACAGCCAATGTGGCGGGCTGCCAGTAGAACAGCGGCGGTCGCGATGTCATCATCACGGCATGCATCAGGTTGGAA
>JADGQD010000021.1 GCA_017882065.1 Anaerolineales bacterium
TGCGGCAGAGGGCGTCCACTTCCTTCCAGAACCGGGCTTCGACCAGTGCAGACCCGTCAACGGTTACCGGTCCCTTGGGGATGTAGGCGAAGGTCAGGCCGAGCGGCAGGTGGCGGAAAAGGATTTGCGCGCCGGTGCCGCCGCTGACCAGGCGGACGGGGTCCCACCCAAACACGGATTTGAGTTCGCCCCACTCGCCCGATTGCAGGAGATGGGCAGTGGGATGTTTTTCGAGAAAAGTGTTCCATTCGGCCAGGGTGAGTTCAGGCATGGGACCATTTTATCCTTGTAAAAAAAGTCTCCGGGTGACTCAACTAAATTTTCTGCATTTATAGAAGGATCAACCGGCAGAATCAGCGAGAAAACCGGCTTTACCCTGAACAAAATGTACATTTACGGACTTCATAACGAAGAGAAGGGAGCAGGTTAATCAACGAAACCAGAATGACGAGCAGGATATTCTGTAGCAATAATTGATGAGGCTGTCTCCATAGATCTTGGTGAGATACCCTTGTCTTAAGGTGGCAACCGCGCTCGTTAGGCCTCATTGAGCGCGGCCTCGATTTATGTCCAGACCTCGATAATTCTACTAATCGAATTCGACCCCCAGGGCCGCGTCAGGCAACACGATCTCCTTTTCTTCCAAATGCAACAACCGTCGCTTTAAAGATATTTGGAGCAACCTTTTGATGCAGCACTCCAATCCAATAAGCGATTTTTGAGAATGACAAATAGGATGGCTCTGCCTCGTACCCATAAAACGATATTTATCCCGAAGCCATATCTATTCAGCATGGAGCGTATTTTTGAAACTGTGTTGCATCGATAATAAGTTGGAAATACATCTTCCTCCTTTCTGGTATCTTGAACCACTGCTGTAACTTTTGAATGATATTTGTTCGGGATTAACCTTGAAAAGAGAGCAATATAATTCAACGAATTGGGGGTTCGGATACAGATATGCCCGCCTCTTCGTAACGCCCTATTGGCTTCCTTGAAAAAGGGATCAGGATCCTTTATATGCTCCAAAACATTATCACAAACCACCAAGTCTACTGATTCATCATCCACGGGCCATCTAGCGCTGTCAAGTAAGAGAAATTCGTCAATACATGGATTTTCTTTGGCAGCAAGATCAACATCTATCCCGATGACTTTTTTTACTTTTCCCCTAAGAATTCTTAGATTCCTCCTCATTATCACCAGATCCTTGGTATATATTCCCCTTCCGCAACCGACATCGAGGATAATAGAAGATGAGGCCAGTAATGCGTTGACACGAGTATAAAAGGCTATCGTCCCATCAATATTAGAAAAACCACCAAATTTGCTCTCCGGATAGAAATCGTTTTTGTACGACATGGTGCTGCTTATTTTCTTACTGTACGGGGTATAAAAGCTCTAACAGGGAAAAATAGAAAATGAGGCTAACCTTCATCCTGAATAAGAGCGCCAACGGATTCCTCGTTGAGCAGCCCCAAAGCCCAACCGCTCTCGTTGTTGGTGAGCAGATAGATGCCTTCTTCCTTGAGGAATTTTATGTTGCTGTACTTGGCATCCCGGTAGTCACGCACTTTCCCGCTGCGAATGGCTTCAATCACCTGCTCAACGCCCCGCTCAACTGTCCACTCGGGCGAAAACCCCAAGGCCTGATTGATTTTGTTGAATTTTACCCAATAGTTGCGCGCGTCGGTAATATCATCATAGTTCACCACTGAAGCACCGGGCACAAGCCCGTGAATGATCTCGCCAACTTGGCTGATCTTATAGTTCTGCTCATTCGAGCCGACGTTGAAAATCTGGTTGCGTACAATCTGGAGAGGCGCTTCGAGCACGGACGCAATCGCTTGAGCGGCGTCATCTACATGCAGGAAAGGCCGGCATTGGTCGCCGCCGAAAATAGTAATTTCATGGTCCACAACCGCTTTGGCAGTGAGCAGGTTTATAACCAAGTCGAAACGAGGCCGACCCGACAGGCCATAAATCGTGCTCAGGCGCAGGATGACAGGAGCAAAACTGTCATTGGCCAATTTTAGAAGCACTTTTTCAGAAGCGATCTTGCTCCGGGCGTATAAGGAGACAGGTTTGAGTTCTGAACGCTCGTCCAGCATCTGGTCATTGGCGCCATATACCGAGCAAGTGCTGGTAAAAATGAAGCAGCCTACGCCACTGCCCTTGGCAACCTCAGCGATCATGCGAGTGGCCATCAGGTTAATTTCGAGGGTTAGTTCTTCGTTCAGAGCGCAGGCCGAGTCGCCAACAAGCCCGCCAAGGTGAATAACGGCATCCATACCATGCATTGCCTGGACGACTTTTTCAACCTGGCGAAAATCAGCTCGCATAATTTCCAGGCGCGGGTGGTTGAGCCACTCATTAATCGGTTCAGTGCCGTAGAGTAATAGATCCAACAGTCGGACGTGATAGCCCTTATCCAGCAGCCTGGGCAACAAGGCTGAGCCGATATATCCCGCTCCCCCAATGACCAATACATTCTTGATATTCCTGCCCTCGGCGTGTGTTGGCCGTGCATCCTCCGACTTGATAACATTTTTCCAGATGATGGACCAAACCCGGGCGAGTATCAACATGCCAGCGCACAAGGCCCAGGCCACGATTAATGTTCCCCGCGGGAAATTCAGGAGGTTCGTTAGAAATCCCAAAAAATTACTTTGAGCCAGATATGTCAGAAAACCAAAGATCAGATAAGCCAGACTGACAGCCTGGATAACGATCAATACTTTGTAACGACCACGGTAGAAACGGCCATACGTGTAGAAGCCATTCAAAGTAAAAATCAACAAGCAAATCAGCGTCAATAACCAGGCATTATTCTTGTATACACCCCAGTAAGACCAGAGGGTTTCCCGATAATTGGGAGGAACCACCGAGTTGCTGGATGCCACGATCCATAAAAGGCGCGCCATTAATGAAATCAGGATCGCCAGATTGATCAGAATCGCGTCGGCAAGCAAGCGAACGACTGCTTGAAAGGAGATTGCTTTCTTAATCCAGGTGCCTAATGGTTTCATTATGGGGTAAGTTTTTTATGGATCGAGGGTGCGCTTTCATGTAAGCGCTGAATAGTTTCACATATCCCCATAGACACATCCGTACCCATGTTCGACCACATTGGGAGGCTCAGACTATGAGAAGACAACCAGTCTGTATTGGGCAGCGGCCGGCCATCATAGTAAGAAAGGTAAGCAGTTTGCTTGTGAATGGGGGGCTGATAATATTTCCGAGTGTCAACATTCTCGGCAGCGAGGGCGAGCGCCAGTTCGTCGCGCGTCAGACTGAACAGCCCCGGTTCGACCGTGATGGAAAATTCCCGGTAGGAATGGCGGTCGCCGGGGCGCACGCGCTGGAAACCGATGCCGGGCAGGCGCCCCAAGAATTCCTGGAAAAGAGTCACAGTTTCATTACGATTGATTGCCGCCTCTTCCAGGTTTTCCAGGCTGTGCAGGCCGAGCAAGGCATTGAACTCAGGCATGCGCGCATTCAGCCCGGCGAAAGCACTGTCATAGTTGCCGTCGTTGCCATATTCCCGCCCCATGCGGATTTTTGCGGCCAGCGCATCATCGTTCGTAGCGACAATTCCTCCCTCGCCCGTGATCAATAATTTCGTAGGGCTTAGGCTGAAAATTTGAGCCAACCCTTGTTTTCCAACGGGGTCTCCCTGATAGCACGCTCCAAAACCATGAGCAGCATCGAAAATCAGTTTCAGGCCATGGCGGTCAGCAATTTTCTCCAACGCAGCGATATCGGCTGGATTGCCAAACTGGTGCACAGCGACGATGGCAGTGGTCTGCGGAGTGACAGCCGCTTCAGCCGCGGCCGGATCGAGGTTATTCGTGGCGCGGTCTACATCCGCGAAGATTGGGCGCAACCCCGCCCAGACCAAGGCGCTGGCCGTCGCCATAAAGGTAAAACTGGGAACGATTACGTCGCCGCTCAGTTCCAAGGCTTTATGGGTAAGCATCATGCCGGAAGTGCAACTCGAAACCGCAATGGCGTGCTTCACGCACAGATGTTCAGAAAGCGCTTGTTCGAATTCCCGCATGAACGGGCCTTTTGTGACCATACCGGTGGTGAGGATGCTTTCAACACCGCCTGCCATCACAGAAAATTGTGGCAGGACAGGGCGTACCATTGGAACCAGTTCTTGAAACGCTGGCTTACCCCCCAGGATAGCAGGCAGGTTATTTTTCATAGGGGGAAAATTATACCATACGTCTGATTCACCGACTTTTTTTGAGAAACGGACGATCCTAGCAGCACGGGATCAAGAGAAAAGTCGGAAAGAAGCATTTTCAGATCTGGCAAACGATGAAGCGCAGTAGAAACACAACCTCGAAGAAAACGCAAGCCGAGTTGAAAGACGCTCAATTCTCGATGGGCGCCGCCCGGGTCAAGCTCACTTTGAAGTGTTTGTTATCGACCCAATTCTCTAACCCGACGCGCCCATTATGCTGGGAATTGTCATAATGATGTGAACAAGCAAGGCTTACCGTTTGCGGATTTGGAAATGGGCATTTGCCATCAATTGCCTTTCATCCACGCCACCGTTTGCGCCAGTCCATCCGCCAGAGACGTTTGTGCCCGGAACCCGAACGACGCAGCGGCCTGGGCGGGACTGCCCGCCGACCGGTAGATATCTCCTGGACGGGGCGCTTCAAAGCGGACCTCAGGCTGGTGCGGTGAGATTTCGCTCAATTCTTCCAACAGGTCGAGCAGGTTGGTCTCGCGGCCGGTGCAAATGTTGAAAGCTTCACCGGCGGCGTCCGAGTCGGCTGCCAGCAGGTTGGCGCGCACCACATCTTTGACGAAAATGAAATCACGGCTTTGATTGCCATCACCGTAGATGATAATCGGCTGACCAGCCACCAGCCGCCGCACGAAGATGGGGATGGCGGCGGCGTAGTCTGAATCGGGACGCTGGCGCGGCCCGTAGACGTTATAGTAGCGCAGAGCTGTAACGGGCAGCCCCAGTGTACGAGTATAGAGGCGGGCGTAGAGTTCGTTCACCTGTTTGGACAACGCGTACGGGGAAAGGGGACGGAGCGGAGTCTGCTCGGTGGTCGGGAAAACATCGGTATCGCCATAGACCGCAGTACTCGAGGATAACACTACCTTGCGGACTCCTGCCTGGCGGGCCGCTTCCAGCAGAGTTACCGTCCCGCCCACGTTTACGGCGAAACAGGTTTCCGGGTCCGACATGGATCGCGGTACGGAGACGAAGGCCGCCAGGTGGAATACCAAGTCCATGTCGCGCACAGCAGCCTTGACGGTCTCCGCGTCACGCAGGTCACCTTCCAGGATTTCTAAATTGCCCTGCCCCGTGTCCCGTCCGGAAACCGGGACTACTCCGCGGGAACCGGGACTACCCTGCCCCGTCCGGGAACCGGGACTACCCCGCCCCGTCCGGGAACCGGGACTACCCTGGAATTCTTCCAGGTTTTCGCGAGTGCCGGAGGAGAAGTTATCCAGTACACGGACGGTATCGCCGCGCCGCAGGAGTTCCTCCACGATATGCGAGCCAATGAACCCAGCTCCGCCAGTGACGAGTGTACGCATCCGCTAACGGCCTCTGAAAGCGAGCACCTGGGTGAAGGTGCGCAACAGGATCAGCATGTCCAACAGCATGTTGCGGTGCTTGATGTAGTAGAGGTCATATTCGAGTTTAATTGCCATTTCTTCGACCGTGGCGTAATAACTGTAATTGACCTGCGCCCAGCCGGTAATGCCCGGCTTGACCAACAAGCGCGCCCGGTAGAAGGGGATTTGCATCTGGAACTCGGCAATCCATTCCGGACGCTCGGAACGCGGCCCCACAAGGCTCATTTCGCCGTGAAACACGTTCAGGAATTGCGGCAGTTCGTCAATGTGGGTGCGGCGCAGAAAATTACCAAAATGTGTGATACGGCTGTCCTTTTTTTGCGTGAGTTGCACTTTGCCGTCATTTTCAGCATTCTGGCGCATGGTGCGGAACTTATTCATAAGATATGGCTTGCCGCCTTTGCCGGAGCGAACCTGCCGATATATGACCGGCCTGCCGCTTTCCAATAAAATAAGAATAGCGACAACCGGGTAAAAGGCAGCGCAAATCCCCATCCCAACCAACCCGCCGAAGATATCAATCAGGCGTTTGCCTGCCTCGTAAAAACCACCGACGCGCGTCTCGGCTACGAAAGAACGAATGAGCCAATCTGATTCCAAATGGTGGACGGGAACGCGTCCCAGAAGTTCCTCGTACATGGTGGGCATGGGCACCACTTCCACCCCGCTCTCCTGGGCATCCAGGATGGCCTGGAAGGTTCCGCCTTGCAGCGTGCCGGAGATGGCGATAATAATTTCAGTGACAGCTTCTGCGTCAACGGTTTCAATCAGGCGGTTGTTTCCGGCCAGGATGGGGAATCCGTCCACCTTTTTCCCAATCTTCTGCGGGTCGTCGTCCATGAAACCGACCAGGAAGAAAGGCTGGGGACGCAGGTCGTTATAAGCCCGGGCGATCGTTTCCCCGGCTTTTCCGGCCCCGATGACCAACACCCGGCGCAGGAAAGCCTGGGCGGTGAAAATCTGGATATAAGCCAGCCTCCAGAGAAAAGTCAGGAGGGATGCGAAAACCAGGAAAAAACCGATGCCCCAGCGCGGTAATGAATTTTTTGGAGAAACGAGGAAAATCAGGGCGTAGAGAAATATCCCGGCCAGAGCGGCGATGGCAATCCCACCGGCTGTCTGGCGCAGGTTCTTGGCGCGGTGCAGGTCGTAGAGTTCAACGAGGAATACCATCCAGATGAGCGGTAGAAAGAAGAACCAGAGTTCAACACGTTCTTTCAGGAAATTTAACGAGAAGCTCAGCCATAAATCTTTTTGCCCCCAGAAATATAAACCGCCAAAAAGAGCCAGCACCGAGACAAACAGATCACCACTCAGCAGGATGGTACGTTGCTCGCGCGGACGGACGCGCCAGCCGTTCGGTCTGGGACGTGAAAGCGGTCGCATCATTTCTTCTCCGGGTCGTGGTTGGTGAATACTCCCTTAATCATACTCCATAAAAAGCCCGCGCCCCAAGAAATGTGCATGAAGGAAATTGCCAGCGGAAGACCAAAAACCAGGAAAAATTTTTTCTGTTTGAACGCTGCCTGGACCCCCGCGGCAGTCAGTGCGAATGCGTAGAGGATGATTTCCACAGCCAACAGGACCCGGAACAGGGGCAGGAAAATCCCCGGGATTCCCAACCCGATGAGACTGAGCACGAACAGCGGAGGGAGTCCCTGCCGCCAGCGCAGGGTTTTCGGATAACGACGTAACATGCGCCACTTCCAGAAACCATAGCGAAAATATTGTTTTGCCAGCCCCGACAACGTGGCCCGGGCGAAATACGCCGAACGGATGGATGGGTCGAGCCAGACTTTTCCGCCCGACTTGCGGATGCGGGCGTTGAACTCGTAATCCTCGTTGGTGAGCAGCGTCTCGTCGAAAAAGCCGACCAGCGCCAGCAGTTCACGTTTGAAGGCCCCGAACGGCACCGTATCTACCGGCGCAGATTTCTCGGCGTGACGATAGAGCGCGTCACCCACACCCAGCGGATGGGCGGCTGCAATGGCGATGGACTGCGCCGCCCACGTTTCCGCGCCGGGGCGGATTTCCCACACGCCGCCCACGTTTTCTCCGAGACCAGCTTCCAGGCCTGCGATGGAACGCTCGATGTAGTTGGGATAAGGCATCGAATGCGCGTCCAGACGGATAATGATCTCCCCCTGGGCTTCTTTCAGGGCGCAGTTCAGACCGGCCGGGATGTGGCGCTTGAGGTTGTCCACAACGGCAATGTGCAGGTCCGGGTGGGAATCGGCAAAGACCGCAATCTCCGCCCGCGTCCCGTCGGTGGACATACCATCGGCGATAACCACTTCGAGGTCGGCGCGCGGAAATGTCTGCGCGTAGATGGCCTCGAGTAGTTTGCGAATTGTAGTTTGCTCGTTAAAGCAGGGGATAATGATGGAGACAGAAGGCATGGTTGTTTTTGTAGTAACAACAAAATCTTTACTACGTTTTCCGCTTGGAGACAACTATACTTGCCTCGGGCGTTGTCAGCGGCAGGCTAACGGTGAAGGTGCTGCCCGTCCCCGTCTCGCTGCGAACGCTTATTTTACCACTATGCGCCCACACAATCTCTTTGACAATGGCCAGGCCCAGGCCGGACCCGTGTTTCCGACCTCCGGGGCGGGAAGGATCGGCTTGATAGAACCGGTCGAAGATGTGCGGCAGGGCCTCGGGCGAAATTCCCGCGCCGGTATCTGCCCCCTCTACCTGAACTCCGGAGCTTCCTGCGCGGCCTGAGTGTGATGCTGCCCCCGGCAGGCGCGAATTTCAAGGCATTATCCACCAGGAGCTGAACCATGAACGGTTCGTCGTCAACGAGCAGGATCAGGTCGGAGGTCATTTTACTGCTTCTCGCATAAATTTCTGAACTGACGTAGCCAAGTAGTAAGGAATAAACGATGATTTGGGTTCAAATAATTACGCAGTACCCTGCAGGATGGCAACGGCCTCAATTTCGACGGCTCCCCCTTTGGGCAGGGCCGCGGCCTGGACGGTGCTGCGGGCAGGTGGGTTTTCGGTGAAGAATTCGGCGTAAACGGCGTTCATTTTGGCAAAATCAGCCATGTCTTTCAGGAAGACGATGGTTTTGACCACCCGCTCCAGGCCGGACCCGGCATCTGCCAGCACGTGACGGAGATTGGTCAATGCCTGACGGGTCTCCGCTTCGATTCCACCTGGGACGAGGCTGCCGGTGGCAGGGTCCAGACCGAGCTGACCGGAGGTGAAGACCAGGTCGCCGGTCCGGATGGCAACGGAATAGGGGCCAATTGCCTTGGGAGCCTTATCGCTGGAAATGACTATTTTATCCATACTCGCCTCTCGTTGAATGGGTTGTATTGATTTTACTGCAAAAGACAAGCAGAGACACGGCCGGTTGCCATGTCTCTGTAGAGAGGGGAATGAACTTATTACGGGGTGGCAGGCGCCTGCGCTGGCCGGTGAGCATTGCGGAAGGCTTTGACAGCTTCGCGCAAGGCCTGACCGGTGCGATTCATGGCGAGGCGGGTATCCTTGAGCACCTGGCCAAGAGCTTTGACGGTCTCGACCGCCACGGCGCGATCGGTCACTTTGCCGTCTGCGTTGAACCCATTGTGGCTGGCAATGATGGCAGCCCCCGGATTGTGGGCAGCCTGTGCAGTAGGGATGATGGCGGTAAAGGCATTCAGTGTGACCTGGACGACGGAAGTGTCCCAGCCTTTTTGATTGGCCTTATCAATCAGAGAGTATGCATTGGTGATGAACTCGTCAGCTTTGGCAAGCCGGTCGCTCTGGCGCAGGTAGGCAGTTTGCGCACGGGCCCAGATTTGTTCCAGGCGTTTGTTGTCCCGTCCCGTACGAGATTCGGGATACCCTGCGGGTACGATGTGATATGCTGGAACCGGGACTACCCCGCCCCGTCCGGGAACCGGGACTACCCCGTTGGCAGGCCGGTTGGCGGGCGGGGTGGTTTCGTCTTGGAGACCGGCGGCGGAGGCGGGGAGGGCGATAAGTCCGATGGCAAGAACCAGGGCTGCCAGGGAAAATCTCTTGAAGAACGGGACGAGCTTGGACATATTTTTTCTCCTTATGTGTTTGGTTTTGATGATTGCATTGTAGGTCTGTCAAGTAACCGGAATATGGCGCAGCTGTAAAAAAAAATTTGTAAAACGTCTTTTGACCTTTGCTTGACAATCTTCCTCTCTGCGTGTAAAATCTCACCCGCTCAATTGAAGGAACGTTTAACGGCCGAGATAGCTCAGTTGGTAGAGCACACGACTGAAAATTGTGGTGTCGCCAGTTCGATTCTGGCTCTCGGCACTCTCGGCCAGACAGTAAGGCCACCTGCGGGCGTAGTACAGTGGTAGTACGTCTCCTTGCCAAGGAGAAGGTCGTGGGTTCGAATCCCATCGCCCGCTCTCAAGATTGAGGATTGCAGATTGTCAATCAGCAATCCTCAATTTATAATCAACCAACGACCGGCGTCGTGGCCAAGCGGCAAGGCAAGGGTCTGCAAAACCCTCATCACGGGTTCAAATCCCGTCGACGCCTCTGATAATGACGAGTCTCTAGCCCCCATCACGGGTTCCCCGGCAGGCGGGACTTCGCAAACCTCGTCGACGCCTCTAATAAAGACGAGTCTGCAAGGGCTCGTTTTCGTTTGGGACGGTAGAGCATCTTTGCAAACTCTCATCACGGGTTCCCCGCCAGACGGGACTTCGCAAATCCCGTCGACGCCTCAGATAAAGACGAGTCCGCAAGGGCTCGTTTTCGTTTGGGGCGGAAGCAGTACCTCTGCAAGCCCTCATCACGGGTTCCCCGGCAGGCGGGACTTCGCAAACCTCGTCGACTGGGGCGTGATGGGAATAATTATTCACAAAACTCGATGTGCAAAAAATGACCGAATGCCCTATAATAAATTATATGAGCAAAAAAGCGACACCCGAATCCCGGACGGTAAAAAAACCGGCCCGTAAGAAACCCGGGAAAGAAATTTCCCGGCCGAAGAAACGGGTAGAGAGTCAGCAAGTATCCGGCGATATTTATCGCACCTTGGTGGAACAAATTCCCGCCATTGTTTATACGGACTCGGCAGAGCAAATCGGTCAGACTCATTACATCAGCCCACAAATCCAAACGATATTGGGCTATGACCCGGATGAGTGGTCGATAAACAACGACTTGTGGACCAAGGTTATACACCCGGATGATCGTGAGCGGGTATTGGCAGAATATCACCGTACTTATGAAACAGGCAAGCCATTCACCGTCGAATATCGGATGACATCCGGTGCCGGGCAAATTGTGTATGTCAGGGAGAAAGCCGTCCTGATACGGGACCAATCTGGCCATCCATTGTTCTGGCAGGGGATCATGCTCGACATCACAGACCGCAAGCAAGCCGAAGTGGCTCTTGAGGAAAGTTTAGAGCGTTATCGCCAGTTATTCGATCTCTCTCCTGATGCAATTGTTGTTCATAGCACCGGCAGGATCCTGCTGGCAAATAAGGCCGCGATGAACCTCGTGGGTGCTGTAAAACCGGAAGAAATCATCGGCAGGCCGATGTTGGATTTCATCCACCCGGATTATCGTAAACTGGCCATTGAGCGCACGCGGCAGCAGATTGCCGAAGGGAAAGTTGTTCCCGTCATAGAAGAAAAGTATATTCGTCTTGACGGAACAACAATTGATGTCGAGGTGACGGCAGCACCGGTTCATTATCGCAATACGCTTGTCTCTTTGGTTATCATTCGAGATATTACCGTGCGAAAGATGGCAGAGGCTGCCTTAAAGGAGAGTGAAGCGAAATATCGCAATGTTGTTGAGCGGGCAAACGACGGCATTGTCATCATACAGGATGGCATTGTCAAATATGCCAACTCTCGCCTGGCGCAATTGGGAGGGTGGTCCCTTGCGAAGGTAATTGGCAGCAAATTGACTGACTATGTGTACCCTGACGAATTGCCTAACGTGCTGGACCGTAACACCCGGCGAATGGCCGGTGAAGATATCCCTTCAGCGTATGAGACGATTCTCCTTCATAAGAATAAGAGCAAGTTGTATGTTGAATTAAATGCAGGCCCCATCCAATATGAGGGGGGAATTGCCGACCTGGTTATCGTGCGAGATATTTCTGAGCGGAAACTCGCGGAAGCAGCATTAAAGGAGAGCGAGACCAGCTACCAGGGTTTGTTTAATCGTGTTTCTGAAGCCATCTATATCCAGGACCGAGACGGTCACTTCTTGGATGTAAACGAAGGCGCGGTCAAGATGTATGGCTGTCCGCGTGAGTACCTGATAGGCAAAACACCTGCCGATTTCAGTGCGCCGGGAAGGAATGATTTAAAAAAGATTAAGAAAATGGTAGGGGAGGCGTTTAAAGACCAACCGCAGCATTTTGAATTTTGGGGTATGCGCAGCAATGGGAAAATATTCCCGAAGGATGTACGGCTCTATAAAGGCACCTACTTTGGCCAGGATGTGGTCATTGCCTTGGAGCAGGATATTACACAGCGTAAAAGGGCTGAGGATGGTTTGCAGCGGCAGTTAAAGGAATTAACCATTTTGCATTCTGTTTCGATGATCGCCGCCCAGGTCTCCAGTGTTGATCAATTGATTGAGCAGGTAACTCAGATTATTGGCAATGCTATTTATGTGGATGATTTCGGCGTGGCGTTGTTTAATCAGAACCATCAAGTATTACAGCTTCATCCATCGTATCATGGCGGATCTTCTGAAGCGATGGCCAAAATTCCTCTTTCTGAAGGGATTATGGGGTATGTTGCTTCCACAGGTGAGCCGTATTGCGTTGCAGATGTGCGGTTTGATCCGCACTACCTAAACACTGTCCCTGAAACCCTCTCAGAATTATGCGTTCCCATCAAAGTGGGTAAAAAGCTGATCGGTGTCATCAATGCCGAAAGTCGTCAACTCAACTTCTTTAACGAAGAAGATGAACGCCTGCTCAATACAATCGCCGGTACCCTTGCAACTGCCATTGAAAAACTACATTTGTTTGATGCAGAGCATACCCGCCGCCAGGAGGCCGAGACGCTGCGTGAAGCTGCCGCGGCAGTATCTTCGTCGCTAGAATTACATCAGGTATTGAATACCATCCTGATTTCGTTGAAACGGGTTGTACCCTATGATAGTGCCAGTGTCATCCTGCTGGAGGGCGAACATTTGCGCCTGGTGGCCGTGCAAGGCTTCGATCATCCAGAAAAGATGATTAATCAAACTTTTTCTGCAAATGATAATCTGTTTAGAGAAATCCAGAAGATGGATAAACCGATCATTCTGGCAGATGCGAGGACCGACTCGCGCTTACACCAGTGGGCAGGGACCGATACTGTGCGTGGCTGGATGGGCGTCCCTCTGATTGTGCGTAATGAGGTGATTGGTTATATAGCTCTCGATAGCCATGAGCCATCTGCTTACCACGAGGAAAGTGCTGCACTGGTCCAGGCTTTTGCACATCAGGTGGCTACTGCAATTGAGAATGCCCGCCTGTATGAAGCCGAACAACGCCGCCTGCAGGAATCTGAAACACTCCGTGAAGCAGCTGCAGTGGTAGCTTCCACTTTGGATCAGAATCATGCTGTTCAACTGATTCTAGATCAGCTTGCCCGTGTTGTCCCTTATGACAGTGCCTCGGTATTGATTATGAGAGAGGGCTATTTGGAAGTCGTCGGTGGACAAGGCTGGGCAGATCCATCTGCTGTACTTGGCGTGCACATCCCCATCCCCGGCGATAACCCGAACACGTTGGTTGTTCAGCAACGTGCTCCTGTGATTTTGGGGAACGCTCCCCAACAATACGCCATTTTTCGTCAAATGCCACACAACCAAATTCTGTCATGGTTGGGCGTACCGATGATTGTTCGTGATCGAGTTATCGGGATTCTTTCCATAGATAGCAAACAACCCGATTATTTTACTCAAGAAAGTATCCGGTTGGTCAGCGCGTTCGCCAGCCAGGCAGCTACGACGATTGAAAACGCCCGTCTGTACGAGGAAGCAATTCAGGCGGCGGAACGACGTGCCGTCCTGCACCGGGCCAGCCAGGAGATTGCACATGCAAGCCAGGATCCGGAACAGGTTTACGCGGCAGTTCATCGGGCGGCAGTGCAGTTGATGCCGGCAGAAGCAATTGCCATCACCTTGTTGGAGGAGCAAAGCCAAGAGTCAGTTGGTGTCTATCTGGTGGATAAGGGCGGACGCTCACCGGTAGATCGTGTCCCTGGTAGCGTTGGGCTATCCGGGCTCGTAATCTCAACGGGCAAGCCGGTAACCACCAACGATTTGACGGTGGATCCGATTCCTGGCAGTGTTCACTTTGGTGAAGAAGATGAGGTCCGGTCAATCCTGGCAGTTCCTTTGCGCCTGGGTGAAAAAGTGATAGGAATGTTATCGGTCCAAAGCTACCAGCCCCATGCGTATACTGACGATGATCAACCCTTGTTGGAAATGCTGGCAGCAAACGCCGCCGTCGCCATAGAAAATGCGCGGCTTTATGCCGAAACCCTCCAGCGTTTGAAGGAACTGGAAGCGGTCAACCACATTTCGACAGCTTTGCGCGCTGCCCAAACTGTTGACGATATGCTGCCCAGCCTGCTGGACGAGACCTTGCAAGTTTTGGGAAGTGACTCAGGGATGATCTGGTTCTATGACCCGGTTGGCGGTGTATTGAAGGAAAAAATTGCACGCGGCTGGTTCACAGCAATACAGGAAACGTCTGTCAAACCCGGCGAGGGGATTGCCGGTACAGTCTTCAAGACCGGGCAGGTGATTGTCTCTAAAGAATTCGCTACCGACCCTCTTACTCTCGAAAGCATACGTGACCAGCTCCCGGTCGGTTGGGGTGGAGCATGTGTTCCAATTCAGACTGGTCGGGAGACCATCGGCGTCTTGTTCGTCTCAGTCGAGTTACCGCGCCAGCTTCAAGAGGACACGGTTCACCTGCTGGTCACTCTAAGTGAAATGGCCGGGAATGCCATCCGCCGTGCCACCCTTCACGAGCAGACGGAGCGCCAGTTGCAGCGTCTGGCTTCGCTGCGCGCGGTTGACATGGCAATCAATACCATCCTCGACTTGCGGGTGACGCTGGGTATCCTGATTGACCATATTATCTCCCAGTTAAAAGTCGATGCGGTCAACATCCTGCTCATCAATCCGAATACCCCGACACTTTACTATGCAGCCAGTTCCGGGTTCCGATCCGACGCTTTCAAGAACACACGATTGTACATTAGTGATAGCCTTGCTGGTCAGGCGATCCGCACACGCACGACCATCCATATCCCCAACCTGAGCGACAGAAAATTGCTCCAACGTGTAGAGTTGCTAACCGAGGAAGGTTTCGTGACTTACTTTGGCGTTCCACTCATCGCCAAGGGACAGATCAAGGGCGTCCTTGAAACATTTCATCGCAGTCCGATAGAACCGGATTCGGAATGGCGGAGTTTCCTGGAGACCCTTGCCGGACAAGCAGCAATCGCCATTGATAACTCGGTATTGTTCGAAGAACTCCAGCAGACGAATATGAATCTCTCCCTGGCTTACGATGCGACCATCGAAGGCTGGTCAAAGGCGCTGGACTTGCGTGACAAGGGAACAGAAGGCCATACACTGCGCGTTGCAGAAATGACCGTACAATTGGCCGATATCATGGGCATTGGTTCGACTGACCTGATCCATATCCGGCGCGGCGCACTCCTGCACGATATTGGAAAAATGGGTATTCCCGATAGCATCCTGAATAAAGCCGGCCAGCTGACCGAAGAAGAATGGGCCATCATGCACCGCCATCCCGAATTCGCATTCGAGATGCTTTCTCCCATTACTTATCTTCGGAAGGCGCTTGACATTCCCTATGGTCATCATGAGCGCTGGGATGGTTCCGGTTATCCGCGCCATTTGCCCGGCGAACAAATTCCCCTGGCGGCACGTATATTTGCAGTCGTAGATGTGTGGGATGCCTTGATATCCGATCGCCCCTATCGGAATACTTCGACGAAGGCAGCCGCGGCTGAATTTGTCCGTAAGAACAGTGGAAAACTCTTCGACCCCCGGGTAGTTGAAACATTTTTACGAATGATTGCGAGTGATTAAGCCCGTCCCGTGCCCCGTCCCCCGTGTAAAAGCCGGGGCTAACCGCGGGAACCGGGACTACCCCGCTAGATTTTTCGGGTGACGGTGTAGCGTGCCAGGTCTTCCAACGCCTGGCGCTCAACCCCGTCCGGCATCCCAGCCAACGGCTGGAGCGCTTTTTGGATATATTCCTGCGCTTCGTCCAGCGATTTCTTTACCCCGGAACTCTTACGCACTTCCAGCACCAATCGTTCCATGCGCTCGTGTTCGCTGTAACACTCGCTGGTGAGACAGATGACATCCGGGTCGTCGGGATGGGCTTCCGCGTAATATATTGCCGGGAGTGTTACCAGACCCTGTAACAGATCCGAACCGACCGGCTTGCCAACTTCCGCCTGTTCGCCGGTAAAATCCAGCACGTCGTCCACGATCTGAAATGCCATGCCCAGGTTGTAACCATACACCCGCATGGACTCGACAACTGTTTCGTTCACCGGGCTGATCATGGCCGCAGCGCGCGTGGTCATCTCGATGAGCGAGGCGGTCTTGGCATAGATGCGTTTGTAGTAATTTTCGCGGCTGATCAACCCGCGGGCGGTGAACAACTGAGTCAACTCGCCGTTGACGATGACTGCCAGGGTTTCGGCGAAGAGTTTCATCAGCGGCAGGTTGTCGGTGTCGGCGGCCAGTTTGGCGGCCCGGGCGAAGATGAAATCGCCGGTCAGGACGGTGGCCGGGGGCGACCAG
>JADGQD010000022.1 GCA_017882065.1 Anaerolineales bacterium
AAGGCGGCTTGGAAATCGGCCGGAGTGGGGTAACAATCAGGATGATCGTACTCGATGTTGGTGACCACTTCGATGGTCGGTTTGAGACCCAGGAACATTCGGTCGTATTCGTCGGCTTCGATGACGAAGGTGTCGCCTTTCCCCGCCCGGGCGTTGACGCCCAGGTTCGCCAGCACGCCGCCGACGATGAAAGACGGATCCTGGCCCAGTGCCGAGAGGACCCAGGCAATCATGGAGGTGGTGGTGGTCTTGCCGTGCGTTCCGGCAATGGCGATGCTGGTCTTGCCGTCCATCAGACTGCTGAGGAAGTCGGTCCGCTTTAAGACCAGGATTCTGAGGGCGCGGGCGGCAATCACTTCGGGGTTGTCATCCAGGATGGCGGATGAGCGCACCACCAGGTCGGCGCCGCGGACGTTCTCCGGGCGGTGGCCGATGCTGATGGTCGCACCCGCAGATTGCAGGTCGCGCGTGAACGGCGATTCGACGCGATCAGACCCGCTCACCGTGTGCCCCATTTCGAGCAGGACGCGAGCGATGGCCGAGAGTCCAGTTCCGCCGATGCCGATCAGATGGATGCGAGTCATAGTCTAGATGAACACCACTATCACAAAGATAAAAGCGATCACAACGGCGAAGTAAATGCCGGGGATGCCGAGCAGTTTGGGCGGCATGTAATGGAGCATGGTCTCAGCCATCTTGGCAATATCTCCACTGGGAGCGGTGATGACGTTGGGGAACGGGTAGCCGGAATCAGCCATGTAGTACCAGATGGTTCCAGCGATCAGGTAGCCATTGATAGCGCCCAGGAATGCGCCCAGCAAAATATCCTGGAATTTTTCACGGGTCATCTTCGCTGCAAAGCGTGAAAGATGGGGCGTCTGATAGCCGAAGAAAACCACCAGGATCAGAATGATGGTGCGCAACCAGAAGTAAAGCACCGCATTGTCCTTTTGCAGAACATCTCGTACGAAGGGCACATAGTGTTCCAGCAGAGTGGTAAAGGTGAGCGCCAGGATAACGCTGAATGTGACCAGCAGTTCCTTGGCCCAACCGCGCATCCCGCCGATGATGCTGAACAAAATGACATACATCCAGAAGACGAAGGAGAGGCTGACCATGTTTTATCTCTTCTTCCCGGCCAATTCGAGCAGGAGATGGCCTATCTCAGAAGCAGCCTGTGGGTGGGAAAGGCTTTTTGCCGCCGCGCGCATGGCGTTGAGACGGGTGGGGTTTTGCAGCAACTCTTTGATGGTTGGCAGGAGTTCAGCCTTTAGATTTGAATCCGTCACCATCAAAGCCGCGCCGTGACGGACGAGGGTATCGGCGTTCACTTTCTGGTAGCGCCAGGCATATGGGTAAGGGACCAGCACGGCGGGCAAACCGAAGAGCGGGTATTCGCCCAACGTGGAGGCTCCGGCGCGTGAGAGCGCCAGGTCAGCCGCGGCCAGGGCGGCACCCATCTCTTCGTGTAGATACGGGAAGGCATGATAGCGGGTGGCCTGTGCCTCGGAGAGTTCTTTCGCCCTGGTTTCCACGGTCGGCCAGTCCAATTCGCCGGTGATGTGAATAACCTGCGCCTGTTCCAGCAGGGCGGACAGGTTCGCCAGCACGGCATTATTGATCGAGCGTGCGCCCTTGCTTCCCCCGAAGACCAGCAGAACGGGGGCGTCACTGGTCAGGCTCAGAGTCCGGCGGGCATCGGAACGCGTCCACTTGTTAAGGCCGGCGCGGGTCGGGTAACCGGTCAGGACGAGACGTTCCCGGTGGCTGAAATAACGGAACGAGTCCTGGGCGGTGACGGCAATTTTGTCTGCAAAGCGGGCCAGGGTCTTGAGCGCCAATGCCGGTTCGATATCCGGGACGTAGAGAGCGATCGGGACCCGCCTCCCGGCCAGCGCCATCGGGACGGCCACGTACCCGCCGGTGAAGAACAGCACTTCTGGTTTGAACTCGTACAGGATGCGCCGCGCCGCGAAGAAGCCACGCGCTAACCGGATAACATTACCCGGCAGCGTTTTCAGGCCCACGCCGTGGACTCCGGCAGCTGGGATAGTCTTAAATGGCACTTTCGCCCGCTCCACCAGCCGGGCTTCCATGCCGCCTTCTCCGCCTACCCAGAGAACCTCGGCCTTATCTTGCATGGTTTGCAGGACGGCGAGTGCGGGGTACACTCCGCCGCCGGTCCCGCCGGCGCAGATCAACAGACGCACTGTACGTTTTCCTTTCTCCGCCTTCCGGGACGGTATGCCCGGATTTACGGGAGATATTGAGGAGAATACCAATGGCCGCCAGCGTTGAGATCAGGTTCGAACCGCCCGCACTGACAAAGGGCAGGGCATTGCCTGCAAAAGGCAGCAGGCCTACCATCACGGCCATGTTGATGGCGGCTTCGATGACGATCCAGAAGGTCAACCCGGCGGCCATCACGGAACCGAGCGAATCGGGTGCCTTACTGGCGATCTTCAGACCGCGCCATGCCAGGACGGCATACAGACTGGTCAACCCCAGAGCACCGAACAAGCCCAGTTCCTCGACGATTACTGCGAAGATGCTGTCGGTGGCGGCGAACGGAAGACCGATCAGTTTTGTCGTGGCCCGTCCGATCCCGACGCCGAACAATTTGCCTTTGAAGATGGCTTCCAATGACCACAGAACGTGGTCGCTGGATTTCAGTGGGTCCTTCAACCCGGCGATGTAAGGGCCGATACGGGCTTTACCAGTGGAACTGAATTGCACTACTAGCCATCCGGCTGCCAGCGCCACGGCGCAGAACAGGATGATCTGCCGCATCTCGCCGCCGGCCAGGAAGAACAACAACCCGCCCAAGATGAAAATGGTCACCGCCGCGCTCAAGTCAGGCTGGAGGAAAATCAAACCGCCAATCGCACCCAGAATGAAAGCCAGCGGGATCAACCCCAGTTGGAATTCATGCATATGTTCGCGTTTACTGTACAGCCAGACCGACAAATAGATGATGGTTGCTAATTTTGCCAATTCGGAAGGTTGGACCGAGCCGCCAAAGAATGTGCGAACTGCGTTATTACGAACCTCGTTATTAATCAGCACGGCGATAAGCAGGATTACCGTCATGCCCATCAACGGCACGGCGAACTTCCGCCAGAGATGATAATCAAGACGGGAGAGGAAGAATGCACACAGCGTCCCGATGGCCATCCACAACAACTGTTTGTTGAAGATATAAGTCGCTGAACCGTAAGTCCGCAGGGAAAAATCGGTACCGGCAGAATACTGCATCAGCAGGCCGAAGATGCCCAAGGCGATGACGACCGCCACCAGGATCAAGTCACCACTGGAAGCGCGGGCGCGCCTTGCAGTCGCCGTGGCGGGTCGAGCAGACTGGTTTACGAAAGATCCGATACCCATTTTCGAAAAGCCTCTCCACGTTCTTCGAAGTCACGGAATTGGTCAAAGCTGGTGCCGCCCGGCGAAAGCAGGACAACCTCACCCGGTTCGGTCACACGGGCCGCAACCTGAACAGCCTCTTCCAGGTCCTTGCAACGTTCCACCGTTTTCTGGAGCGGACCGTGGGCCTGCTCTAGCGCTGCGGCGATTTTCTCCCCCGCCTCGCCGAAGATTATTACGCGCTCCACACGTTCGTGGACTAGGGCAGCCAGTTCTTCCCAGGGCAGGTTCTTGTCTCGTCCGCCAAGCAGCAGGACGATTGGTTCGGTAAAGGAACGGATGGCAGCCATCGTCCGTTCAGGAGCAGTGGCGATGGAGTCGTTGTACCATTTGGCTCCGTTCCATTCACGGACTAACTCCAGCCTGTGGGCTATACCGCGGAAATTCACGGCGGCTTCCCGCATGGCGTCCAGTGGCAGACTGGCAGCATAGCCGATGGCGAAGGCCGCCAGCGTATTCATCACATTGTGCTCGCCGCGCAGCTGGATCTGGTTGCCGCGCAGCAGGGGAATATCCACGCCGCGTTCGCGCAGGTGCAGGATGCCGTCTGAAAGAAAACTGCCATCCTGCTTGCTTGGGATGGGTCCAAACCCAAAAGAAATTAGGCGACAGTTTACCTTGCCGCGCAGGTGCCAGGAACCGGGGTCTTCGCGGCATAAGACGGCTGTGTCGTCAGTTGCCTGGAAATTCAGGATGCGCTGCTTGGCAGCGGCATAGGCTTCCATTGTGTTATGCCGGTCGAGGTGATTGGGTGTGATGTTCAAGACGGTCGCCACATTTGGTGAAAAGGTCATCTGTTCCAACTGGAAACTGGAAATTTCCAGAATGGCCAGGTCGTCGGGTTTCATCTTGTCTACGTAGTTGAGCAGTGGATCGCCGATGTTGCCGCCGACGTAAACCTTGTCGCCGAAGGCGGTTTTTGCCATCTGCCCGACCAGTGTAGTGGTGGTGGTCTTTCCGGCGGAACCGGTGATGCCGATCGTCTGGCAGGGGACGGTTTCCATGAAAACCTGCGTATCGTTGGTTAACGGGATACCGCGCCGGGCGGCCTCGACCACGATGGGGTTGTCGAGCGGCACACCGCCGGAGAGGCAGACAATATCGGTCGTGTCGAGAATCTCGACCGGATGGCTGCCCAGCACCCAGGTCACGGTCGTATCAGCCATAGCGGACCGGGCGGCATCCATCTGCTCGGCTGTGCGGTGGTCGTTCACGGTCACGGAGGCACCGTGACGCGCCAGCCAGCGCGCTGCCGCCTGTCCCTGTCGGGCACCTCCGAGAATGGTTACGCGTTTGCCGTTCCAGTCCGTTTTCACGCCTTTACACCATTACCAATCCAATACCCAGCATGGCGGCCAGCAGGCCGATCAGCCAGAAACGCTGCACGATCTGCATCTCAGACCATCCGAGTAGTTCAAAATGCAAATGGAGCGGTGCCATTTTGAAGAACCGCCGTCCGTGCGTGATCCTGAAATACACGATCTGGATTACGTCGCTCAGCGCCTCGCTAACCGGAATGACGGCGATGACAGGCAAAATGGCCCACTGGCCGGTCATCAGGGCAATCACCGCGATAGTGGCGCCCAGCGAAAGCGAGCCGGTATCGCCCATAAAGAGTTGGGCCGGATGAACGTTGAACCACAAAAAGCCGAACAGCGCTCCTACCATAGTGAAACAGAAACGGGCGATGAAAACCTGTCCTTGCATTAGGGCCACCCCGCCGTAAGCGGCGAAAACGGTAGCCGAAATCAGACCGGCCAGTCCATCCAGCCCGTCGGTAAAGTTGACCGCGTTCGACATGGCGACAATAACGAAACCCGCAATCGGGATGTAAAGCCAGCCCAATTCAATCTCGAAATGGATGCTCGGAATAAAAAGATCGGGCACATCCAACATGTATCTCAAGACGGCTGCCAGCCCCAGCGCAAGCACAATTTGGGCGAAGAGTTTGGTGCGGATGCGCATTCCCTCGCCCTTGCGTTTGCCACGGATGCCTTCCCAGTCATCCAGGGCGCCCAGGACGGCAAACCCCAACATGGCTGCCAGCGGGACCAGCACCGATTTTCCGAGCACCTTCATACCAATCAGGCTGACGGCGTTAAGCAGCACCGTGATGAGCGCCACTGGCAGAATGATCATCACACCACCCATGGTCGGTGTGCCCATTTTGACGAAATGCTTACCCGGCTCTTCCACACGGATCTGCTTTCCAATCTTGAAGTGCCGCAGGATCCGCAACAATGGGCCGCCCCAAATGACTGTCATCATGAAGGCCAGCCCCGCCAGGCTGAGCGCCAAGGCAGAATTGTTCATTCTGGAACCTCCAGGGCGGCGACAATGCGGTCCATGCGGATGCTGTGCGAACCTTTGACCAGGACCACGTCTTCCTTGGTAAGGGATTTGCGCAGGTGGGCGATGGCCTCATCCTGGTTCTCGAATTCGGCGATCTTTCTGGATCCTAAACCTGCCCGCCGCGCTGCGGTGGCGATGATGTGCCCGCGTGTCCCGACTGTGACCAGCGAATCGGCCACTTCGGCGGCACGCACGCCGACCATCTCATGTCCCTGTTTTTCGTATTGCCCGAGTTCGAGCATATCACCCAGCACCGCCACCTTGCGACCTCCCAGTTCGGCCAGCAAGTTGAGCGCCGCCAGCATGGACTCAGGCGAGGCATTGTAAGTGTCATCAAGCAGCAGAGCGCCACTCTCCGTGCGGACGGCCGTCAGACGCAGTTGCGCATGACCCTGGCGCAGACCATCCAAAATTTCCTGCCAGGTCAGCCCATCTGCCAGGCCGACCGCCGCGGCGCGCAACGCCGTGTGGACCGAATGCTGTCCGATCATCGGGACGCGTACGTACAGGGTCTCATGCCGGTAATGCAAGCGGAAGCGGATGCCCTCCAGCCCGAGGCCTTCCACTTCGTCAGCCCACAGGTCGGCGGCAGGGTCGAGACCATAAAAGAAAACGCTGGCACGGGTCAGTTCGGCCATTTTGCATACCCAGGGATCGTCCAGGTTGAGCACGGCCACTCCGTTAGCGGGAAGGGCCTGTACCAGTTCGGATTTGCCGCGGAAAATATCTTCCTGCGACCCGGCCCGTTCGGCGTGAACGGTGCCAATGTTGGTGACCACGCCAATTTCTGGCAGGGCGATGTCGCACAGGAAGGCGATTTCACCGGGGACATAGAATCCCATTTCCAGCACTGCCCGCTCGTGACCCCGGCCGAGCCTCAGGATGGTGAGCGGCAGGCCGATTTCGTTGTTCATGTTGCCGGGGCTTTTCAACGTGCGGTAACGCTGGTCGAGCACCTCGGCGATGACTTCTTTTGTCGTGGACTTGCCCACACTGCCGGTTATGCCAATGACGCGCAGGTCCAGTTTGCGCCGCCAGAAATGGGCAATCTGCTGGAGAGCGGTAAGCGTGTTCTCCACCAGCAGGCAAAGCGGCGCGTCCAAATCGGTGTGCAGGTCCAGGGACTGACCCTGAGCCAGTCGTACGGTCCGGAAGGAGCCAGGAATGTCATGCTGGATTAATGCAAGAGAAGCCCCGCTCTGGAAGGCGTCGGCGACGAAGTCGTGCCCGTCTACGCGCTCACCGGGCATGGCGACGAACAACGAGCCGGGGATGACCTGGCGCGAGTCAATCGCGGCCTCAGTGATGACCATTTCGGCCAGCGCAGGGCGGGTATTCGTTAGGGCTTCGATTGCATCAGCCAGTGTTAGCATGACACCTCATCGTCCAATCATCTGCAGACGGACGGCATCCGGTGGAACATCCATCAAGACGACCAGCTTTTCAACGACCTGTTTGAATATTGGAGCGGCTACCACCGAGGCAGCCCTGTTACTCTGCGGTTTTTCGAGCCAGACGTAGACAATGAAGCGGGGATCGTTCACCGGTCCCCATCCAATAAAGGAGGCGTTGATATCATTTTCGTCGTATCCTCCTCCGGCGAGAGGAATCTGCGCCGTGCCGGTCTTTCCGGCGATGCGGTAACCGGGAACAAGCGCAGCGGACGATTCGGTCTCCAGAGCATTGGCCAGCATCTCGCTGATAGTGTGGGCGGTATTGGCGGAGATGGGAGTGCCGACGATCTGCGTTCTGGTGTTGCTCTGTTTGCCATCCTGTATCTGGGCATAGAGCACGTGCGGATAGACCATCTTGCCGTCATTGGCGAGGGCTGAGGCGGCCACCACCATCTGGATGGGGGTTACAGAGACACCCTGGCCGAAGGCATTGGTGCCCAGTTCCACGGGACGCCAGTCGCCATCGCCGGGGATTTTCAAACGTCCGGAAGTTTCCTGAGCCAGGTCAATGCCGGTGGCATGACCGAGACCAAAGCGCTGCATGTAAGAGTAGAAACTTTCACTTTCCATCTTGGAAGAGACCCAGGCCAGGCAGACGTTGAGCGAGTTTGCCAGGCAGCCGGTCATATCCTGATAACCCCAGGCACCGCCATCCCAGTTGACAATTCTAAATCCCCCAACCAGGATGTAACCCTCGTCGAAGAAGACCGTGTCGGGTTTGACAGCGCCGCTGTCCAGAGCGCCAGCCATGGTCAGGATTTTGGAGACCGAGCCGGGTTCATAGGCCTGGCTGATGGCCCGGTTGAAGGGGGTTTCTCCGGGGAAAACTGTGGTAATTTTCTGGTAGTCGTTCAGGTTCAGGCGTGGAGTGGAAGACATGGCCAAGATTTCACCAGAGCGCGGGTCCATGACGACAATTGTCCCGGAGGATGCGTTGGTACTCACCAGCGCCTGGTCTAGGATTTTTTCGATGGCGGCCTGGATTTCGCGGTCAATGGTCAGGATGATGGTCTGACCGGGTGGGATGGTGGGGTATTCGGTGGCACGCCGCGGGTCGGCGGGGACCAGCATCCGGACGGGGATGCCGGCCAGGATATTGTCGTATTTTTCTTCGATACCCAGGTAGCCGTGGTTATCTTCCGTTACGAAACCGAGCACGTTGGAAGCCAGGTCGTTTTCCGGGTAACTGCGTGCGTAATGGGCTTTGAAGTAGATGGCATCCAGGTTTTTCCCGGTCGGGTCACCGTAAGCAGCTTCCTGGAGTGTCATCAGTTGTTTGGCTTTGTCGGTGGAAACAAAATCATCCAGAATGATGTACTGGGCATTGACGGGGGCTAGAGAAATTCTGTAATTAACTTCGTCGAGGTCTAAGCCAGACATCTGTAGAGCCAGCATGACGGTCGGCATATCCGGGTTGACCGTCAGGTCCAGGCCGATTTCGTAGACGGTCTTATTCCCGGCCAGCAGGCTACCGTGACGGTCATAGATTTCCCCGCGCGGCGGGTAATAGTCCTTCCAGACATAATTGCCCTGATCAATGACGCTTGCCACTTCCGGGCTGTTCTGGATGCGGACAATCTGCACAAGGATGGCGATGCCTAACACTGCCAGGAGGAAGGCGGTACTCAGATAGCGCCAGGCATGAAGGCGTTGTTTCATGGCTGACCTCCAGCAGAGGCGGAAGAAGCTTGCTGATTCATGAAATAATCGAACCAGGATTCAGTGTATTCGGGGAGGATGATAGGAACAGCTGGTGCATTTGTGCCCGGCGTGGACCTATCCACGGCCGATTGCGGCACATACCCGGCGACGGCCACGTAGGTTATGTCATCCGGACTGGCAGGCTGGAAGCCCATGGTTTCGGCGCGCTGCTGCATGGCTTCGACGGAAGTCAGCCCGGCCAACTGGGTTTCCGAATCAGCGTTGACACGCTGGTTGGTGGTGATCGTGGCCTGCAGTGAAATGGTTTCGCGCCCGGCCAACGTGGCCCCCACAGTGACATTCAGGTAAAGACCTGCCACCATGGCCATCAACACCAGTGCAACCAAAAACAGGCCGATCCACTGGCGTTGCACCCGCCAGGGGGCTTGACGAACTTTCTGGACGATTTGCGTGACATTATTCATCTTATACTGTCCATTAAACTGCTTACCAGTGGTTATCGGTGACGCTGCACCTCCGTTCTGAGCCAACACCCATTGGCTTGCCTATAATTTCTCAGCAACACGTAACTTGGCGCTGCGTGCGCGGGAATTCTGGTTGATTTCTGCCTCCGTCGGCGTGATGGGCCGGCGGGTGATTTCCTTGATACTCGCTTTATGCCCGCAGGTGCAGATCGGCTGGCGGGGCGGGCAGATGCAGTCCTTGCTTTCCCGGCGAAAATATTCTTTGACGAGCCGGTCTTCCAGCGAGTGGAACGAGATGATTGCCAGCCTGCCTCCCGGACCGAGAGCCTGTACCGCCAGTGGAAGGATTTTCTCCACCGACTCCAGTTCGCCGTTGACGGCGATGCGCAGGGCCTGGAAGGTCTGCGTGGCGGGGTGGTGGGGACCGCGCCGGGGCTGGACTCGCTCGATGGCGACGGCCAGTTGCCGGGTCCCGCCCACAGGCCGGGCAGCGACGATGGCCCGGGCGATGCGCCGGGCAGCGGGTTCCTCCCCGTAGCGGAAGAGCAGGTCGGCCAGTTCCTGCTCCGGCCACTCGTTGACAATCTCGGCGGCGGTGAGCGGGTTCGAAGGGTCGAAGCGCATGTCCAGCGGACCGTCGGCCAGGAAGGAGAAGCCGCGCTCCGGGGTATCGAACTGCATGGAGGAGGCGCCCAGGTCGAGCAGGATGCCATCCACCGAGACCCAGCCCAGTTCAGCCAGTTGGCCGGGGAGGGAGGTGTAGGAGGCCTTCTTTAACCGTGCACGCTCCCCGAAAGAAGCAAGTTTCTGGCGGGCCAGACCGAGCGCCTGGGGGTCCACATCCAGGCCGAGCAGTTGGCCTTCCGGTTCGCTTCCGGCGAGCAGACCGGCCGCATGGCCGCCTGCGCCGAGCGTCCCATCCACATAGCGTGCTCCGCTTTTCGGGCGTAAAGCGTGTATAATTTCCTGGTAAAGTACTGGTTGGTGCACCGGTAATATCTCAGCGGGTCTTGAGATCGAGCGCCGCGAAGCGTTGGGCATTGGCCTCGGCGTTGCTGACTTGGACTTCCTGCTCTTTCCAGAGTTCGGGCGACCAGATCTCGAAGTAATCGCCCTGGCCGACAAAGACTACGTTTTCTTTCAGGTCGGCATATTCTTTCAGGTTCGGCGAGAGCAGGATGCGCTCTGCGCCATCGGGCACAACCCGCAAGGCGTTGCCCAGGATGATGCGGCGCAGTAGACGGGCGGTTGGGTCGGTTAGGTTCATCGCCATCAGGCGGTCATAAAGGAGTTGGAAGACCGCCGGAGGCAGCACCATCAGATTGCGGTCCAGTCCCTGGACGACAAAAGCGCCTTCAGCTGGCAGTTCCCGGAATTTCGACGGGATCGTCAGTCGGCCTTTATCATCGAAGGAGTGCTGGTACTGGTTTAGGAACATTAGTTCTACTTACCTTATTTAACCAGAATGCCGGAATTACCGGCATCCCACTTCGTCCCACTTGCTCCCACGGACAGGTTCATTCTAGCACATAATCGGTATGAATTACAAGTGGGACTTTCGTTTTTTGAAGGTGGGTTTCCTGGTCATTTCTTTACCCATTTTCTATGGTTCCTGAAATCCAATTACTAACCTCCCCTCACTGGAAAGACTACGAACTGCTCGATTCCGGCGACGGACAGAAGCTGGAACGCTTTGGCCCTTACACCTTCGTCCGGCCCGAAGTGCAGGCGTTGTGGACGAAAACCTTGCCCGCCGAAACGTGGCAGGCGGCGCACGCCGTCTTCCAGCCCAGCGGGGAGGAGAGCGGGGGGCACTGGGCGTTTAAGAAAAAAGTTCCGGAGCAATGGGAGATGAGTTACACTCTCACCCCTGGCGCCTTCACGAAGCATCCCTCTGGGGCTTCCGAAGGTAGAGGGGAACTGCGCTTCTCGGTGATGACCACCCCCGGGCGGCACCTGGGTGTCTTTCCAGAATGCGCCGCGCACTGGGACTGGATGGGGGAACTTATTCATAAGGCCGGACGTCCCCCTTCGGGGATGCTTCGCGAGCCGTCCGCCCCTACCGGGCAACCCGTGAATGTCCTGAATTTGTTCGGCTATACCGGGTTGGCGTCGCTGGCCTGTGCGGCCGCCGGGGCCAAGGTCACGCACGTGGACGCTTCGAAGAAATCTGTGAGCTGGGCGCGCGCCAACCAGATCCTTTCCGGGCTGGCGGAGAAACCCGTCCGCTGGATCGTGGATGATGCGCTGAAGTTCGTTGAGCGCGAGGCACGGCGGGGAGCCAAATACAATGGGATCGTGCTCGACCCGCCCAAGTTCGGGCGCGGACCGAAGGGCGAGGTGTGGGAGGTCTACAAGTCCCTGCCAGAGTTACTGCAGGCCTGCCGGGCGGTGTTGAGTGACCGGCCCCTGTTCGTGGTGCTGACGGTGTACGCCGTCAAACTGCCTGCCATCCATGCCCATTCTGTACTGGCAGAGATGATGAAAGGCTGCGGGGGAGAACTGGAATGTGGCGAGTTGGTGACAGAGGAGAAAAGCGCCGGTAGATTGCTCTCGCAGGCAGTGTATGCGAGGTGGAATTCGTAGGGGCAGACAGCCGTTCGCCTTTACGGTTTAACCACCAATTTATCACTCTCTCTCAACGCCGAATTTGGTACAATAGCGGGAATGATGCCCACACGTGAAAAACCATCCCTCCTCGATACACCACTCAAGCGCTGGTTCCCGCTGAACGTGGAAACCCTGTTGGTGGTCCTGCTGCTGGCGGTTGCCGTCGTTTCACGCTTCTATGATCTGGGGGCACGCACCATGAGTCACGACGAGATCAACCACGTCGTGCCAACCTTCAGCCTGTATTCCGGCAATGGGTACAAGTACGACCCGATGAGTCACGGGCCGTTCCAGTACCACATGATGGCCCTCTCCTATGCGCTCTTCGGCGATAACGATTTCACCACCCGCATCCCGGCGGCTGTCCTCAGCATCGCCGCGTTTTTAGTAGTCGTGTTCGCCTTCCGGCGCTACCTGGGCCGCACCGGGGCGCTGGTGGCGGGGGCGCTGATCATCATTTCTCCCCTGATGCTCTTCTATGCACGCTACGCCCGCAACGAGTCC
This sequence comes from Anaerolineales bacterium, assembly GCA_017882065.1. Classification (GTDB taxonomy): domain Bacteria; phylum Chloroflexota; class Anaerolineae; order Anaerolineales; family Villigracilaceae; genus UBA877. The sequence goes on from JADGQD010000022.1 coordinate 12,470, forward strand.
TACATTGTCCTGTGGGGCATCCTGACAATTTACGCTATCCTGCGTTACCTTGAACGCGGCGAGGCTTGGGCCTTGTTCCTTTTCACTGCCGTCAACGCGCTCCATTTCACCGACAAGGCCACCTCCTACATGTTCGCGGCCGAGGAATTCCTCTTCTTAGCGGCCTATTTCGTGGACCGGGTCTCGCGCCGCGAGTGGCAGTCTGGACGGCGGCGGGCCTTCTTCCTGCTCGGCCTGGCCCTGACCGTGGTGCTGTTGGCCGCGGCGGCAGGATTCTATCTCTCCAATAAGCCCACTGCCGACACGGCCGCGGAGCAAGTCCGGACGATGATCATCGTGGTGAGCATCCTGGCGGCGGGCGGGGTGGGGGCGCTGGTCTGGTCGGGGGCTTCGCTGGCACTTGGTCTCGGCTGGGCCGGTATCAAGTCTGAGCGGGTGGCCGACATGCTGCTCCTGCTCGGTACGTTCATCCTGCCTCTTCTGAGCGCCATCCCGATCAAGTTGATGGGCTACACCCCCCTGGATTACACCACCACGGGCATGCTGCGGGTGGCCGGAGTGGCGGCAGCGCTGGCTGCCATCGGTATTGCGCTGGGACTGTGGTGGTTCGGGCGCAAGTGGCTGTTCCACGCCGCGCTGTTCTTTGTCCCGTTCATCTTGCTCTATAGCACGTTCTTCACCAACCCGGAAGGGATCGTGGGAGGGCTGGTGGGGGCGCTCAGTTACTGGACCGAACAGCAAGCCGTGGCGCGCGGCGGACAACCCCTGTACTATTATGAGCTGCTCATGATCCCGATGTACGAGTTCCTGCCTGCCCTGGGGACGGTCGTGGCTGCGGGGATTGCCAGTCGCGTGCGACTGTGGCAGAGCCAGCCGGGCCAGCCGTTTACCCGGCCTCAAGCAGATCCTTCGACAAGCTCAGGGCAAGCAGCGACCCCGCCGGTCCCGGTGGCGGCGCTGCTGGTCTTCTGGTCGGTGAGCAGCCTGGCTGTATTCACCTATGCCGGGGAGAAGATGCCCTGGCTGACCATCCACATTGCCCTGCCGATGATCCTCTCAACGGCCTGGGCCATCGGCTGGCTGGTGGAGACCGTGCCATGGGGGAAAGTGTCCGTATGGGTCTTCCGGAATTATGCCCGCCTCGCCATACTGGTTCTTTTTGGCCTCCTGGCCATGCAGACCGGCAGGGACGCTTTCAGGGCTGCCTACATTAACTATGATTACGCCACCGAGTATCTGGTCTACGCCCATGCTGCGCCCCTCCCCAAGGAGTTGTTTGGCCAGATCGAGGAACTGTCCATCCGCACCACCGGCACGACGACCGACATCGTGGTGGCCTACGACAACGATGTGCGCTACCCGTACTGGTGGTACATGCGCCGTTTCACCAACAAAATTGACTTCGATGTGAACCCGACCCGTGACGCGCGCCGGGCGCTGGTGATCGCCGTGGGGGATGCAAACCTGACCAAGATCACTCCTGTCGTCCGGCAGGATTACTTCGAATTCGCGGGTATGCGCCTGTGGTGGCCCAACATGGATTATTGGAACCTTAAATGGGGTACGATCGAGTCTGAACGCACCAGCGCCCTCCAGACGGAGTATGCCGGAACAGACAAGATCATGCCGGCGATGAATATCTTAGGATACCTGGAGTACGCCTGGCCGCATATCAAGCCTTTTTTCACCGACGCTCAAGTGCGCAATGCGGTCTTCCAGATCTGGTTCAACGACGACTTTACCGAATGGGGTGCGCTGAAAAATAGTACGGCCTATACCCTCACCGATTGGGGCGTCGCCAACCGGATGCATTACTACATCCGCAAGGACATCGCCGCGCAACTTTGGCCTTATGGTGCCAGCGCCCAGGCGCTGGTCACTCCCGTCGACCCGTATGCGGCCATTACCACCACGGCCTCTCCGGACCTTGTGTTGGGCGCGGCTGGCACTGAGCCGGGACAGTTCCAGTCGCCGCGGGCCGTGGCAGTGGCCGCGGATGGCAGCCTGTACGTGGTCGATTCGATGAATGACCGCATCCAACATCTTAGTCAGGATGGAAAGGTGCTCCAAGTTTGGGGCACACGCGCGGATACGTCACAGGGCGAGGCTCCCGGCGGGACCTTTAACGAGCCGTGGGGGATTGCCGTTGCTCCGGACGGCAGTGTCTACGTGGCCGACACCTGGAACTATCGCATCCAGAAATTTACCGCCGAGGGGAAGTTTGTCAGCATGTGGGGCTTTTTCGGGCAGGCCGCCGATGCGCCCGAAGCCTTCTATGGTCCGCGCGGCGTTGCTGTGGACACTCAAGGCCGCGTCTATGTCGCCGATACCGGTAACAAGCGCATTGTTGTCTTTGGCCCGGATGGGGAATACATCACCCAGTTCGGCACTCCGGGCATGGGCCTGGGCCAGTTGGATGAGCCGGTGGCAGTGGCCCTGGACGCGGCGGGGAACGTCTACGTGACCGACACCTGGAACCAGCGCGTGCAGGTCTTTGCCCCCGCTGCGGATGGGCTGGTCTATACCGCCATTGCTGAGTGGCCGGTGGACGGCTGGTACGGGCAGTCTGTGGAGAATAAGCCCTTCATCGCCGTGGATGCGACCGGCAACGTCTCCATTACGGACCCGGAACTGTGCCGCCTGATCACCTTCTCGCCCGGGGGACAGCCGGTCCGCGTGTGGGATGGCTGCCCGGAAGGCACGTTGCTCCTGCCCAGCGGTATCGCCTCCGATGGCTCTGGCGGCCTGTGGGTCACGAATGCCGGGAACGGGACGCTGGTCCACTTCCAGGCGCAGAACCCATAAATCGGAAGAGCTGTCCAAAAAGTGGGGCAAGATGGCATCTTGCCGTTACATCTACCACAAATACAAAACGGAGACTACCTAACTTGGTGGTCTCCGTGATATTAACGGGCTTTTTGGACAGCCTCTGAACTACCTGCGGATTGTGGTCACGATGAAGTGCGACAAGCTCTTCGATAATAATTGGTATGGCAGAGAAATCTGCTATTCCTTTTTATGCCCGAAAATCAGCCTGTAGTACCACGACCCAAGACACCAGAGCGAAGTGGTGAGGATTGTGCTCCCTATGACAACCATTCCTCCCAGGATAAACCCCAACACCGATAGCCCATAATAGAAAGACAAGGCTGAACCAGCCAGCAAGATAGTGGAAAGAATGTAGGAAAACCGTCGCGGCTTTGGCGTGGATGGCAGCGGGGGCGCATGGAATAAATGGCGAACACCGAGGTTGTAAACCAGATCAATAAGCATGCCGCTGGGGAATAGGGCTCCACTAAGGGTAACAAGTGCCATCGACCCAAGCCAAATGGGCGACTGCAAGGCCAGTCCGATCGCAATCAAGATGGTGCCTACCGCGGGCGTGAACCGCAATGGCAACGCGTAGTGGGATTTAGCCTCATCATCAAGTTTTCCAAATCCTTGCTTATTTAGGTTACTCTTCGTAAAAGCACTAAGTTTTGCCATTTTCAAAATCCTCTTTCTGTCTGGGATCGATCGCGTGATTCAAGTGAATCACCTTTGGGATATTTTACATATGACAAATTTCTCATCCTGTAATAACATTACAACAAATCCATACAGCGGTAAAGCGGTTTTTTGATTCCTACACATGCATGTCGCTGTTACGGCTAAACTTCCGGGGTGAGTGTACTTCTTATTTTTTTGAGCACCGGCGAGGCCAATTTTTCCCACACCAGTTTCGCCATCAGTCCCGCCCGCCAGAAGGCCACCGCCGCCATCCCATGCGCCAGCACCGCGAAAAACGGTGGTGTCTGGAACGTGTAATACGTCCAGCACTGGCGCGTGGTGCCCCACACCTCCAGGAAGTACCCCAACCCCGCCCCG
>JADGQD010000023.1 GCA_017882065.1 Anaerolineales bacterium
GGCGAGAGCGTGACCAGAACCTTGTCGTATGCCTCGGTCGTCTCACTGCGGACCGTTACCGCGCTGGAACCTGCCGCGTGCTCGATGAGCGTGACCGGCGTCTGGAGGCGGATCTCGGCTCCCATTTCCCGCAGCCTGTCTGCGAACATATCGGCAAAGTTCTGGAACCCGCCCTCGAATGTGCCCAGGCGCGTGGTGCGTGCTTTTAAACGGGCCCACATCCAGGCCATGTTGACCTGCTTGTAGTAGCGCTCGCCAAATTTGCCGATGACCAGCGGCTCCCACATCATCTTATAGACTTTCTCTCCCGCCCACTTGCGCAGCCAATCATCCACGGTGAATTTTTCCAGGGCTTTCCAGTTATTCGTCAGACGCAGGAACACGCCTACCAAACCGAAGCGGATCTTGTTGATCCCGAAGCCCAGGCCGGGGAAGAGTAGCGCTTTGACGATGGAATCGAACGGGTGGAACTTCCCGTTGTGGTACATCACCGTCAGCGGGCGCGGGAAGATAACCTTGTCTTCCCAACCCAGTTCTTTGATGAGACCGAGCATATGCTTGTCGCTTGCGAACCAGTGGTGGTAAAACTTCTCCACTGACCAGTCCCATCCGGGCTCCTTGAACCCGCTTGCCAGACCGCCCACGTAATCCGCGGCCTCGAAGATGGTCACTCTGTGACCGGCTTTGGTCAAATCGTACGCAGCCGCCATTCCGCTGAAACCTGCTCCGATGATTGCGATTTTCATACCATTTTCTCCGTAGGGGCGATCCTTGTGGTCGTCCTGGGTTACGCGTCTCCCTCATTTGTCTCTGCTCTCAGCGCATCATTCCACTTGATTCCCTCGCGTGCCATGTAATACGCGCCCAGCAGCGTGATCGGCACCCAGAGTGCCACATGCAGGACGAGCGTATAACCGGTCGCCACGGCCGTGTTCACTCCGTCCGCTACCAGCACGGCAATACCGGGGGCGTCGAAGGTGCCCAGGTAACCGGGTGCAGCCGGGATGGTGGTTGCCAGGTTGACCACGCCGTTCATCAACATCAGCGTGAAGAAACTGACATCTCCCTGGAGCCCGAAAGCATGCAGCACGAACCAGTACTTGACCGTTTCCAATAGCCAGATGATGACGGATGTCAGGAATACCATCAACACGTTGACCGGCGAGCGCAGTGAGGCCAGGCCGTCCAAAAACATATGCATGATACCGCTGGTCTTCTCGCGGATGTGGACGGGCAGCAGCCGGTTAATAAACCACTCGCCGAACCTGGCTGTCACCTTCGGGAACATGGCTGCCAGAAGGAAAATAGCCAGCGCTCCGAAGAACGCCACACTGCCCCATATAGCCAGATCCTGGATCGTGACATTCCACTTTCCGACCGGGACGGACACATCCGCCAGTTTTGCCAGTTGTGCCAGGTTAACGAAAACAAAAGCCAGCATCACCACCCCGTCGAAGATGCGCTCGACGATGATGGTGGCCAGTGAGGCCGAGATCGGCACGCTTTCCTTGCGCTTCAGAATGACCGCCCGCAGCACCTCACCCGCCCGGGCCGGGTAGACGTTATTGCCCATGTAGCCAATGCAAGTGATGGGGAATATCACCCGCGTCTTGATCGCTTTGATTGGCTTGAGCAGGTAATGCCAGCGCCAGGCGCGCGCCCAGACCGCTATAAAATAGACTGCCACGCCCGGCAGGATCCACCAATAGTTGGCGCTTTGGAGCGCCAACCAGAAATCACCCCATTCCAGTTTGCGGACCACGAAATACAGGAACACCGCGCTGATTAAGACACCGACCCAGAATTGCCATTTTTTCATAAGAATGATTTTACCATGCAGGCAGGTACCAACACTTCTACATTGAAAGTTCCAGAAACACCGTTGTAACTCTATCAGATTGCCTTTTTCGTGCTAGAATTACAAGGTATAGTGTAAATATCTGAACAATGGGTACTGCGTAGATATTTGAACCCAAATCGTCTTTTTTTCCTTGTTTTTTGCCGCTTCAGATCAGAAATTTAAACAAGAAGCAGTAAAATCTCGTTATTTTCGAACAATTCGATACAGGAAAGTTCATAGATTTATGCAAGAAGCACTAAGTATGCTCAATGAAACTTCTGAACGGGTTGCATTTCTAAACCGTATTCAACTTTTTTACGGCCTGAACCAGGAGCAGTTTGAGGCCGTGGCGAAAGAGTTGACTGAAGAAACATTCCCCGCCGGGAAAGATATCGTCAAACAAGGCGCGGAGGGCGATTGTCTTTACCTGATTTGGAGCGGCAGGGTAAGCCTCACCCAGTCGGGGAAAGAGCAGCCGGTGGCGACCTATGGGGCTGGCGATAATTTTGGGGAAGAATCGGTGCTTGTCAACCGTCACCGGTGGACAGCTACGGTCACGACCACCGAAGAGACCCTCGTGCTGGTGCTGAGGCGTGCGCAATTTCGAAATCTTCTAAAACAGGCTCCCGGTCTGAGAACAAATTTTGCTGTCACGGTCAACACCCATCGCCTGGAACGGCGTACCCTCTTCAAGTGGCTTCAGTCGAATGAGGTCATCTACTTCATGTCGCGCAAGCACCCCATCCTGCTTGGGCAGGCATTGATAGGGCCGGTACTGCTTGCAGTGGCAGCGATCATAGGGATGTTGGCGGTATGGTATTACTCGCTCTGGGTCCCCGCGCTGGCAGGCGTATGGTATCTGGCACTGCTTGTGGGTTTGGGCGCGGTAGGATGGGCGGTCTGGAATGGCTTTGACTGGAGTAACGACTATTATATTATTACCGACCGGCGCGTAGTCTGGGTGGAGAAGGTAGTGGGGATTTACGAAAGCCGCCAGGAAGCGCCGCTTTCCGCCATCCAGCGCGTCAATGTGGAGACGGAATACTCCGGGCGGATCCTGGATTATGGGGATATCGTTATATCGACGATTGTCGGAAGTACTCTTAAATTAGAAAATGTAGATCACCCCTATCAAGCCGCCGCTTTGATCGATCAGCACTGGAAACGCTCCAAGGAGACTTCCCGCAAGATGGACCTGGAGGAGATCAACAATGCTCTCCGCGCCCGCCTGCTGGATGGAAAGGACAAGCCCGCCCAGATTCAGGGGATTGTGACGAATCAACAGGAAAAGAAAAATCCCTACGAAGATCAGCGGGGTTTCGCCAATCTCTTCCGTCTGCGGTTTGAACAACTATCCACGGTCACGTATCGCAAGCATATCATCGTCCTTTTCGAACAGACGTGGATACCTGGCTTGATCCTGTTTATCCTGCTCGGAATATTTGTCTATGAGGTGTTCAGCCCCACTTCCTCCTTTGCCACGCTATTCAACGTGAAATCGGGTTGGCTGGTGTTAATCTGGATGTTCCTGTTTGTTGCGGCATTGATTTGGGGGATTTATGAGTACTTGGATTGGAGCAACGACATCTTCCAGGTCACGCCCGAGCAGATCATGGATATTGACAAGACTCCGCTAGGGGAGGCGACCAGCGACATCGCCTCTCTGGAAAACATCCTGTCCATCGAATCCAAGCGGATCGGCATCCTCGAACTGCTCTTCAACTACGGCACGGTTTACATCACCGTAGGCGGCGGTAAGGAGATGGCCTTCGAAAATGTCTACAATCCCTCCGCTGTGCAGGAGGATATCGAACGCCGCCGGCTGGAGCGGATCACCAAAAAAGAGCAGGAAAGCATTAAGGCCGAACGCGAACGCACAGCCGACTGGTTCGCAGCATATTTCAACAGCGAACAGCAGTTACGGCACGAAGAAGGCACGCCCGTCGATAAGAAACCGGAAGACAGCCAACCGAAGAATGAAGTAGAATAGGCGCTCCAACCTCTTGATTTATTGGTGAACTATGACGCTCCGTGAAATTGTCACCCTGCCCGACCCCGTCCTGCGTCGCAAAGCCCGGACCGTTACCCGCTTCGACGCGGAATTGCAAACCCTGATTGAAGATATGATCGAGACCCTGCGCGAGGCGCCCGGTGTTGGGTTGGCGGCGCCGCAGGTGGGCGTTTCAGACCGCCTCATCGTAGTGGAGTATCCTGAGGACGATGAGCAAGAGGACGCCCCGAAGAGACTCTTTGTAGTGGTTAACCCGGAGATAAAAGAGACCTTGGCAGAGACCGAAATGGGCATAGAAGGTTGCCTTTCCATCCCCGGTCTGCAAGGGGATGTTGAGCGGTCCCTGGCGGTGACGGTCAAAGGTCAGACGCGCCGCGGGCAGTCGGTCAAAATTAAGGCCAAAGGTTGGCTGGCGCGCATCTTTCAGCACGAGATTGATCACCTGAACGGTGTCGTTTTTACCGACCGGGCCACAAAGGTCTGGAAACCCGCCCCGGAAGAGCCGGTTTTGGATAACGTGTAACCCTCACCCTCCTATGTTTTTGACCCACCTCTCCCTGACCAACTTCCGCAGTTTCGCCCGCCTGGATATGGACATCCCCCGGCGGGTTGTTTTGCTGACCGGCAGCAATGCGCAGGGCAAGACCAGTGTGCTGGAGGCGGTCTATTTTCTGGCAGCCTTCACCTCCTTCCAGACCCACGCGGACCGGCAACTGGTCAACTTCCTCGAAGCCAAAAAGGAACTGGCGGTGGGACGGCTGGTGGCCGAGTATACGCGCGGGCCGGCCAAACACCGGCTCGAGGTCCGGCTGGTGCTCGAAGCGGTCGGAGCCACCGGGCAGCGCCTGCGCAAGGAAATCCTGCTCGACGGCATCAAACGTCCGCTGTCCGAAGTCATCGGGCATTTCAACGCGGTCATCTTTGTGCCGCAGATGACGCAGATCATCGAGGGCGGGCCTGAGGAACGCCGCCGCACCCTGAACCTGGCGCTGGCGCAGACCGTCCCCGGCTATGCCCACCTGTTGAGCGAGTATGGGCAGGCGCTGTCCCAGCGCAACGCCCTGCTCAAACTGCTGGCCGAGCAAGGGGGAGACCAGTCTCAGTTGGATTTCTGGGATGAGACCATCACCCGCACCGGGGCGACCATTATCTTGCGGCGCATTGAGGCGGTGCACGAGATCGAGAAACTGGCCGCCCGCATTCATCGGGACCTGACGCATGGCGCGGAAGTGCTGCGGATCCATTACCATCCGGCTTACGATCCACTGCCGCCCCCGGACGGGCAGATCGCCATGCCGCTCAAGACCACTGTGCAGCGTAACGGCTTCACCGAGGATGACATCCGCCAGGGATATGCCGCAGCGCTGAAAGATAACCGTGCCGAGGAAATCCGCCGCGGGGTAACGGTGCTCGGTCCGCACCGGGACGAGCTTCGTTTCCTCGCCAACGGGATTGACCTGACTGACTTCGGTTCGCGTGGACAGGTGCGCACGACGCTGTTGGCGTTCAAGCTGGCCGAGATCGAGTGGATGAAATCCCGCACCGGTCAGTGGCCGGTGCTGCTACTGGATGAAGTGCTGGCCGAACTGGATACGCAGCGTCGTCTTGATTTGCTGGCATATCTGGATAAAATCGAGCAGGCGATCCTGACCACGACGGATTTGAAGTTGTTTTCCCCCGATTTCGTTGAAAAGGCTGAAAAGTGGGAAGTTTCCTCCGGGACGGTCAAGGTCCGGGAGGCTGGAAAGGAAGGGTAAGATGTCTGTCAAACACGCGCAGGATGTGCAAGCGCAAGTTGTCAAAGCGGGGGATAAGACCACCATCCAGGTGTTGATTTCATCACAGGAAGGTCCGAATTTTGCCTTGCGCCGTTTCGTGATGGAACCCGGTGGCGGGATGCCGGAGCATACCAACACGGTGGAGCATGAGCAGTACGTGCTGCAGGGTCACGCCAGCATCGGCATTGGCGATGAGACTTTCGATGTTCACGTCGGGGACGTGGTCTTCATCCCGCAGGGCGTGCCGCACTGGTATCAGAATGTGGGCGAGGAGAATTTTGAATTCCTGTGTGTAATTCCAAATAAAGAGGATAGGATAACTTTACTCGACAAGGCGTCTTGTTGACATTACTCCCCGCTACTTCCCACTGATTACTGACAGCTGAACACTGGCAACCGGTTACAACGGCTTCTTGGCCGGTATGCCAGGCTTGCGCGGATACTGCGGGGGTGTTGCAGCCACCTTATCCATCACCACCAGAAAACGTTCGTCGGCCACACCCGGTAATGTGACGGGGAGCAGTTGGCGCGTGCGCCCGCCGAGAATTTTGAGCGCCTTTTCGGCTTTGTGGGTCTCAGCCGGTCCGCTCTGGCCTTTCTGCGCCAGCATGGCTCCGCCCACCTGCACCAGCGGCAGGAGATATTCGGCCAGCACCTGCAAGTTCGCCACGGCGCGCGCCACGGCCCAGTCGTAGGCTTCACGGTGAGCGGGCATCTGCCCCACATCCTCAGCGCGGGCAGTGACCACTTCCGTGTCATCCAGTTTCAGGGTCTCGACCATGTGCCGGCAGAAATTGGTTTTCTTACCCACCGATTCGACCAGCGTCAGCCGCATGGACGGGTACAGGATTTTGAGCGGTATGCCCGGAAAACCAGCGCCGGTGCCGATGTCAATCAGCCGCCGGGGCGGATTTTCCTTCCAGGCCAGCACGCAGGAAAAGGAGTCCAGGAAGTGTTTGGTGCGGATTCCTTCCACATCCCGGATTGCGGTCAGGTTGAATTTCTCGTTCCACGCCAGCAGTTCGCGCTCGAATGTCATCAGCGCCACCACCTGTCGGCCGGTCAGGTGAACGCCAAAGAGTTGCTGGGCCTCGTGGACAAGTTTCTCCATTGACAAAATTATACCCCTCTCCCGGCTTGCCCTGAGCGAAGTCGAAGGGCGGGAGAGGGGTATTGGAGTGATGAGGGTTGCTTAAACCTTACTGGCCTTCTTCCTCTTTTGCCGCTTTACCAGTGACACGATGCCCCAGATCACCAACACAATCGGGCCAAAGATGGTGATCAAAACCGGCAGGACGAGCAGGAACAAATTGATCAGGAAGTTCACGAAACCCTGCCAGAACTTGATCAACGACTGGATGGCGTCTCGGGCCACCCCTTCGGGTTTCCATCCGCCAATCTCAATCGGTTGGATGGTCTCTTCGGCGATCAGGGTCACATTGATGAGCGAGTAGGCCGAGGACTGTTCGAAGTACTGCATCTGGCCTTTGATTGACTCAATCTGCCCACGCACGGAGATGATTTGATTATAGACTGCCAACACATCTTGCGTCTTGGATGTGGTATTGCTATTGGGGTTATTCTTGGCTTCATCCATGATTGCCTGGAGGTCCGCCTCGGCCATTTCCAGGTTGGTTAGCTGGCTTTGCAGGTCTACGTATGCAGCGGTTACGTCCTGACCGGAACGGGTCTCATTGCGCACTTCGACAGCATCGGCTTTGATCTGGCTCAAGGCGTTTTCCAGTTTATCTGCCGGGATGCGGATGGAGATGGTACCTTCCGGGGCGGTTTGGCCGTTTTGTGTGTAGGTCTGGTACATATTCATCGAGATAACGAAGCCGCCCAGGTTATTCGCCATTTGATTTATGGCTTCCACCTTGGCTTGCGGGTCGGGGACGACGATGGTCAGGTCGGCGTTCATGATGACCAGCCGTTCCTGGAGGGCCGCGCTGCTGGCACTCACATCTCCGGGCGCTTTGCCGGCATCGGAAGAACCCGCGTAAGATTGGGTGGCGGCTGGTGCATTTTCATAGGCTGGCGCGCCACGTACACCCGCTTCCACCGTCGGCGTGCTGACGGCTTTTACTCCGCAGGCAGTCAGGACCAGGGCCAGGGCGACAAAAACGAAAACGATTCTCTTTTTCATGGCGTTCTCCTCCTTAAAAGGGCTAAACAGATCAGGTTGCCTCATAGACGACTGACCGGCAATAAATGTTCCATTCGAAAAGCACCGTAGTGACGGCTTTATCATCCCGGAGGGGGCAGCCGTCCATCTCCCGGGAAAAAGCGACTACACCTGCCCTCCCGGAAGGACATCGGGATGATATGGCGGGCGGTACCAGGGAAATCGCTACTACAGCCTTTACCATTATTCACGTTAAAACAAAAAAGCACCCGCAGCATCTTTATCTCCTGGTGCTTTTGCTATCACTTTTACCAGCCTCCGGCGAGGCGTTCGGCATGGCGGGAAGGAAGGCCCGCGGCCAAAATCATTTTCTGCACCGACTTGACATCGTATTCCACGCGGCGCGGCCCCCAGGTGTGCGCTTCCGGGGAGAAGATGGCGTAAGCGGCGCGCGGGTCCCGGTCGCGCGGCTGGCCGACCGAACCGGGGTTCAGAATGGCGCGTTCTTTGAGTTCAAATTGCTCTGCCGGACGCGGCACCACGATGGACATGTCATCGGTATTGGCATGGAACTGGAACACGGCTTGAAAATGCGTGTGCCCGACGAAACACCAGGGCGTGTCGAAGAAGGTCAGGTTGATTTTCGCAACCAGCGTGTTCATCACATATTCCCAAATCGGGTCACGCGGGCTGCCGTGTGCCAGTGAAACCTCACCGTTCACAACCAATTTGTCAGGCAGGGAACTTAAGAAACTCCGGCTTTCCTCATTGAACATTTTACGCTGCCAGAGCAGGGCCTTTTTTGCGTCGGAATTGAAGGTCTCCAGCGGCATATCGCTGATGGCGGCGAAATCATGGTTGCCCATCATGCAGGTCAATTTAGGCAGAGAGCGGATGCGCTCGACGCACTCGTTGGGCTGTGGGCCGTAGCCTGCCACGTCGCCCAGACACCAGGTCTCGTCCACTTTCCCGGCATCCGTCAATACGGCTTCAAGCGCGACGGCGTTGGCATGTACGTCGGAGATCACCAGAACTTTTGTCATCTACTCTCCAGGATTACTATTAATTTTGCGATGATGGTCTCTGCCACTTCGGACTTGCTCATCAACGGCAATGTTTCTTCCTTTGCGTTCGGGAACAGAAGCGTGACGCGGTTGGTGTCAACGCCGAACCCGGCGTCGGGAGCGGAAATGTCGTTGGCGACAAGCATATCCAGCTTTTTTGACTTTAATTTGCTGGATGCGTTCTTGAGCAGGTCACGGCTTTCGGCGGCAAAGCCGATGACAACCCGCGGCTTTTTGGACCCTAAACCGGCTACCGCCAAAAGGACATCCGGCGCGGCCTCCAGTTCGATCTGCGGGATCCCATCCCGTTTCTTGAGTTTGTTTTCTGCGACTGTTTTCGGGCGGAAGTCGGCCACCGCGGCGGCCATCACCAGCGCTTCCGCTCCGGCGGACTCGCCCAGCACAGCCTCCAGCATCTCCCGTGCGGTGCGGACCTGGACGACTTTCGCGCCTACCGGCGGGGTCAAACTCGTCGGCGCGGTGACCAGCACCACGGTCCCGCCTGCATCGAGGGCGGCCTGAGCTACGGCGTAACCCTGTTTGCCGGAGGACTTGTTCGTCAGCATCCGCACCGGGTCGAGCGGTTCCTGTGTTCCGCCGGCGGTGACAACGATCTTCTTCCCGGTCAGTTTCCCGCCGAATCCCGTGGTAGTCCCGGTTCCAGTATGGGACAGAGTAAGGCGAATGTGACCGAGCAGTTCCGCCGGTTCGACGAAACGGCCCTTGCCTACCAACCCGGAGGCCATGCGCCCTTCATCAGGACCGGCGAAATAAGCACCGCGCTCCGTCAGAATGCGGACATTATCCTGGGTGGCGGCGTGGGTGTAGATACCCACATCCATGGCCGGGGCGATGAGCAACGGGCAGCGGGCGGCCAGAGCGGTGATGGTGAGCAGGTTATCAGCGATACCGTGGGCCAGTTTGCCGAGCGTGTTGGCGGTGCAGGGGGCGATGACCAGCAAGTCGGCGTTGTGACCGAGGCCCACGTGCAGCACGTGCGCTTCTCCGCCCCACAGTTCAGCGTCCGTGAAGGCTTTCCGCCCGGTGACGGACTGGAAGGTGAGCGGGGTGATGAATTTCTCCGCGGCGGGGGTGAGAATCACATCCACCTGCGCCCCGGCCTGGGTCAGTTTGGAGGCCAGGTCCGCGGCCTTATATGCGGCGATGGAACCGGTGATACCGAGGAGGATGTGTTTGGAAGTGAAAATGGACATTTGTTAATTATACTGCCAACCGGCAAAGCATAGGGGCAAGTGGTGGTGCTCGCCCAGGCCGTTCCACTTGCCTGCATGAATGTCATCAGTCCGCTTGACGCATTGGAGCATCAACGTGTGACCGTCATGGTGGATGTAGCAGAGGGGGGCGAGGATCATAGCATCATCGAAACAGTGCTTCCAGCCCGCGCCAGATGTCATCGCGCCAGGCGGTGAAGTTGTGCCCCCCGGAAAACTCGTGATATTTAACTTTGAATTTCTTCTCTTTCAGCAGGGCGTACATTTGCCGGTTGCTGTCGAGCAGCCCCTCGTAATGACCGGTGTCCATCCAGATGTCAATTTCGGGAGGTGGGGCGTAGCGTACCAGGTCCACCACTACAAACTGGTGCTCAGGCAGGATGAACACTCCCGACTGGCTCAACACTTTACCAAAAACCTGCGGGAGGCGCATCCCGGTGTACATTGCCATCAGTCCGCCCAGTGAAGCGCCCAACACACCATACGGTTCACCGCCGGGAGGCGTCAGCGTAAGATGCTCCTGCGCCAGCGGGATGACACATTCGAACACGAATCCCAGCGTGGACTCGGAGCAGGAATATTCCAGGCTGCGTGCATGTCCGCCGTTCTGGACCATCGCCATTGCAAACGGGCGGACGCGTTTCGCAGCGATCAAGTTGTCCACGATGACGTTCAGTCTGGCGCGTTTCAGATAGTCGGGACCGTCGTAAACAACCACCAGCGGGACGGGTGTCTTGACCAGGGGCTGGTACAGGTACACAGTCCGGTTCGCGCCGACAACGTATTCTTTTGTCGGGACCTGGTGCCGGGTCACCGTTCCCCTGGCAACTCCTTTGACCGATTGGACGAGCGGATTTGGTCCGCTGCGCGGCATGTAGAAGTAATGGTTGTAAGCATTGATCCCGTTCCAGATGCGGTTCGGGTTGAGCGGATCGGGGACGCGTTCGCCGGTCTTCGGGTCGAGGAATGCGTATTCGAAGTAGGCATCGGCGGCGAGGGACATCGAGTAGGACCACAGTTCCGTCCCGGCGCGTTGCATGGTCTGGGGGTCTTCCTCCCAGTTGTGGAGATCGTCCATCAGGCGCGGGGCGGTTTTGCCCTGCCAGATAAAAGTGACTGTTTCGTCTTCGATGACGGGGTTGCCTATCGTGCGGGCCATGGCAAGCAGAGGGTGGGTGGGCAAATCAGCGTTCCTGTTTCGTGGTAGTCCCGGTTTCCGGACGGGACGCGGGGTTGGGTTTCGAGCCACTTCTGGATATCTGTGCGGTGTTCTTTGTAGTGAAAGTTGGTATTGGCGGCTACACCGAGCCACAGCGGGCCCATTGGCCAGGTGTCGGTGTAGACGGTTTGCAGTTGTTCCTCGTTCAGGCTTTCGGCGAGGGCCAGGGTATCCCAGTACGAGTGGCGGAATTCTTCCAGCACTTCAGCCAGCGGCTTATCCTTTACTTGGCCGTATGTTTCGGCGTTCATGCGCTCCACATCCCAGGGCAGCGGGATGGCGGGTTCTTCGCAGTGCAAGTGACTGCCAACCCAACTGATCATGCGCCGTTCCCAGGCTGAGATGTGGGCCAGTGCGTCCTTGACGCTCCATTCGCCGTCCACACCGGGAAGCAGCATTTGTGGATGGGTCAGGCGGGCGAGCGTTTCTTCCAGCCGTCCGCGTTCAGAGCGGATCTGGTCGAGGAGTTCAACCTTGGTGAGGTGTTCAATTTTATCGTTCATTTGGTGTAAGTTCCTGTTAATTCAGCATAACTGAGAATGTGACCTTGCATCCTGGCCGCCAGTTCATTTTTGGAGGCTTTGTCTTCCGGCCCGAGCAGGATGTCCAGGGCGTAGAGTTGAAAAACATAATGGTGTATGCCGGAGGGCGGGCAGGGAGCGCCGTAGGCCTGTTTGCCCCAACTGTTCTTGCCAAAGAGGACGGTCACATCGTTGAGTCGCACTCCAGGACGAATGAGGGCGTCAACAGTGCGGGTTTCTGCCGGGAGGTTATAGACGATCCAGTGTGTCCAAGTTCCAAGTGGCGCGTCGGGATCCTCCACGATGAGAACGTAGGATTTGGTCCCGGCAGGCGGCTCGCCCCAAGCCAGAGTGGGCGGAATGTTTTCCCCGTCGCAGGTGTAGCGCGCCGGGATGGGACCACCGTCGGCGAAGTCGGGACTGATGAGGACAAAACCAGCGTCGGGAGGTGGCATTTCGATGACGCTGGAGAAAGTCTCGCTGCGTATTGGGCCCAAAAGAATGAAGGCGGCCACCAGCAAGATGAGCATCACAGCGAGCGCGCCCATAATAATCAAGAAAATTATCTTTTTCATTTTTCTCGCTATTTTATTACAGCAGCCAGCAGTTTCTTGCCGAAAGCCGCTGGTTCGCTGCGCTCGATAACCAGTTCTTTCGCTTCGTGAAATTTCATAAAGTCGCACATGGCAGCGGCAACATCTTTGACAAGTTCCTCACCCAATTTGACACCAGGTTCCAGGTACAGCGCGCGTAGGATCAGCGTGCCGGTTTTGCGTTCGAGTTTAGGGTCGAAGCGGCCCACCAGCCGGTCTTTGTGCAGGATGGGCAGGCAGAAATAGCCGTATACGCGTTTAGGCGCGGGAAGGTAGGCCTCAAGGGACTTGCGGAAACCCCAGAACATCTCGTCACGCCGTGCGGCCCAAAACAGGTTGTCGAATGGACTGAGGAAGGTTGTCCGCTCGGCCTTGAGCGCTCCGTCGGCGGCTTGTTCCAGCAGCGGCAGGTTGTCACGATGGATGACCAGGTCGGCGATTTTACCGTCCGCCAGTTGACCTTTGACCGGAAGCAGAATCCCGTCTTTAACCAGCGCTACCACGATGGGGCGCGATTTGGTCACTTTCATCCAGGTGTAGTCCCCGGGGTGGCGCGGCAGGCAGACACCCAGCGCTTTCGCTCCGCGCTCGACCCAGAACCGGTCGCGCTCTTCGACAGTTGGCTCGCACGTGTCCACCCATTTTGGCAGCACGCGTTCGGTCAAATCGTAAACGCGCTGAAATTTAACCCGGTTGGCGATCATCAGTTCACCAAAGGCATACAGGAATTCCAATGCGACTTTGGCCGGGCGCCAGTTCCACCATGTGCCGCCTTTGTGCCCGTCCGACTCGAAATTGCTGACCTTTAGCGCGCCCTCACGGCGGACCCGTTCCAGCACCTGCGGTACGGAATCCTTTTGAACAAGTTCATTCAACCAGCGGTTGTACCAGTTGGTGGGATGTTCGCGCAGGTTGCGCTGGTGCGGCATTTGATAGCGATATTCTACCAACGGGATGATGGCGGCGGCGTGCTCCCAGCCCTCGAAGAAACGACGCTCCGGCCCGAAGATGAGATCGTCGAACTCTGTCGGTTCGTAGGTCCCCATCCGACTCCACGGCACCAGGTACTGGCTGCGGCGCACCATGTGGAGCGTGTCAATCTGCACGCAGCCAATTTGGTTGAGGACCTGATAAAGGTTATCCGGCGTCGGCGTGGACTCGCAGCCGTTGGCGGTATGCAGGTTCTGGGCCCGGAGCGCAACGGCACGCAGCGCGGCAGCGGGGTAGATTGTCATTGTCCTCGGATGGAGATGCGCATCGGATGAAGTTCCGCCACCATCACGTTTTTCTTCACGCTCGGGTCATCGAACATGAAAGCATTGGCAGCTTCTTCGTTTTCGGCGCGAAAGACCACCAGTCCAAAAGTGTCGTCCGTGCATGGTCCGGCCAGAAGGACAATCCCCGTTTCGGCGGCTCTTTTGAGATAGGCAAAATGCTCATCCAGGATGGCTTCTTCTTCCGGGGTGGGGGCTTCAAAGAAGCCGTGGCGGTAGGGATGGATCATGTAAAGGTATTCGGGCATATTCAATCCGAGAACGACCCCGACCAGGTCTCGAAGAGGCGGCCCTGGCGCTCGTCGTCTTTATAGAAGGACAAGGATGTCAGTACCTGGTAAGGAATAACCTTCTGCTCTTCCGGCTTGTTGATTGCCAGGTCATAGTAGGGTTGCCAGGTGCCGGAGTTGATGTACATCTGGTTGGTTGGACGAAGGGTGCCCGGGAAGGAATCTAGCGGGATAACTTCGTGATGGTGGCTGTGCCCGTAGACCACCAATTGTGCCTTGCGGACCAGGAAGGCTTCTGACGACAATGAGCATGCCACATTTCCTGCAAGAACAGTTCTCAGCACAGTTTATTATAGCCCGAATGTCTGCTAACCGGAGTCGGGTCTTCGGGAATTCCCGTGATAGAGGGAAAGATATGGGGGAGTTGGGCGGGCGAAGCCTTCCCAACTCTCCCTATTTTCTCTTTTACCCTGTCGCCACTACGATTCCCACGGAAACGCGGAGCTGGTATTTCGGGCTATCATTAATAACCCCCATTTCACCATGAAAAAACCCTGCCTTTTTGCACCAAATTAAGGTACTATTGCAATAAATATGGCTACTCCTGCGTTTTCCAACTCTTCCCGTTCAAACGAAGGCTCCCGCACCGGGCGCATTTTGCAAACCACCTTCAGTGTTGCCTTTCTATTAGCGACTCTGTTCACTGGTTTCTCCCCGAAAATGTTTTCGGGCAATTTTGGGACAATTATTTCCGGGATAATGGCTCCTCAGCTGGATGGCGGAGGGGCTGCCCCAACGACTCTGAAGCCGGTGCGTATCGGCATCGTATCCGGCCACTGGGCTAACGGTGGCGATCCGGGTGCGGTCTGCCCGGATGGCACAAATGAACATGATATCAACCTGACGATTGCCTCTCTCGTCCGGCAGAAACTCGAAGCGCGCGGCTATAATATTGACCTGCTTCAGGAATTCGACCCACGCCTGGACGGCTATCAGGCTGCCCTGCTGCTCTCCATCCACAACGATACTTGCGATGTCATTGATGCCGAGGCCACCGGTTTCAAATTGGCCTCCTCCACCTACAGCCGCGACAAGAACCTCAACGACCGCCTATCTGCCTGTCTGTATGATCGGTATGGTCGCACTACTGGTTTGCTGTACCGTTCGGGCAATATTACAGTTAACATGACCGATTATCATGCTTTCAGAGCCATTGATCCTTCTACTCCTGCCGCGATCATCGAAACCGGTTTCCTATACCTTGACCGCAGCCTCCTGGTGGATCACCCCGATGTGGTGGCCGACGGAATCGTGGCGGGTGTGCTCTGTTTTGTCCGGAGTGAAAGCGTCCAGCCTATACCTAACCCATGAAAACCGATTCTGAGTCCGCACAACAAGCGCTTCTGAACGCCCGGCGAGCCGTACAGCAGGGTGACCGTCAGGCCGCCCGCCGATGGGCTGATACGGCGGCTGCCCTGTGCCCGGACCTGGAAGAACCCTGGCTTATTCTGGCAGCAGTTGGCAGCCCGCGGGCCAGCGTGGCGTATCTCGAACGGGCGCTCCGAATCAATCCGCACAGTGAACACGCCCGCAAGGGGATGCACTGGGCAGTGGAGCGTCTGCGGAAAGATACGGGACAGCTTAAAAGTGCAGGCATCCGGTCTGAAAGGCTGGGGCGGGGCGGGGTCTCTCGACCGGGTTCAGGTCTCGAACCGGCGACCCGACCCCGGTTCGAGAGGAAACTTCCAGCAACTTTAGCAAAGTCTCCCCCTGCGCCCAGTTCCCAACTATTCAAATCCCTGGCGAAGTACCGCTGGTCGTTTCTGACTTTGCTTATATTGGCGGTCTGTGTGACGGCAGCCTGGGCACTCTGGCCTGGCAATGCCTCGCCTGTGCTGGCATTCCTGCATGTCCAGCGGAGTAGTCCCGGTTCTTGGACGGGGCAGTCTATGCCTCCAGACTTTGGCGCACCGATCAAGGTGGATAAGCCCACCTATACGCCTACTTTTACTCCCACCTTCACGCCAACCAACACCTTCACTCCGACGCCGACTTTTACTTTTACGCCCACGCCGACTGCAACTTTTCCGCCTACAGAAACGTTTACGCCCACCCTGAAACCTCTGCCGACCGATACGCCCCGGCCTTGGCCAACCGACCCGCCCCAGACCTGGCCAACCGACACCCCCTATCAATATCCCGATTACAACGATGAGCGCTGGATAGACGTGAACCTGTCCCAGCAGATGGTGTATGCCTACGAAGGCGATACCATCGTGGCGAGTTTTCTGGTCTCCACCGGGGTGCCGGCATTTCCAACTGTGACCGGCCAGTTTCATATCTATATAAAACTGGTTTCCACCCTCATGGCCGGGGATGGCTATTATCTGCCGGATGTACCTTATACGATGTACTTCTACAAAAGCTAT